>JAHDSB010000008.1 GCA_018433015.1 Clostridia bacterium
TAATAATTTGGTGTAAATATTTCCACTGTAATGCAATATGTTTTGTACAGTAAAGTTCATTTAAAAAAGAAAATAATATGCGTAAATAGGAAAAACAAAACTTGAAATAGTATATAATATAGTTAGATAATTAATGAAGAGGTGCCGTTGTATGGAAAATCTAGTAAAAAGATATAGCGTAGCTGAAGAAGTTTTTAACAGTGTAACTCATGGTGTTGGTGCATTATTTAGTCTTGCTGCTTTGGTAGTACTTGTGGCCTTTGCCAGCATTCAGGGTGATGTCTGGCGAATAGTTAGTTTTAGTATTTATGGATTTACGTTATTCTTTTTGTATTTATCATCAACCCTTTACCATTGTTCGTTTCATGAAAAAACTAAAAAAGTTATGAGGGTATTTGATCATATCTCTATATACCTACTGATTGCAGGGAGTTATACTCCTATAGCCTTGGTGGCTATGAAGGGGACTTGGGGTTGGACTATCTTTGGCGTGATTTGGTTCCTAGCCATTGGAGGCATCATTTTAAATGTTGTTAACTTGGAAAAGATGAAATATCTATCCTTAGCCTTATACATAATTATGGGCTGGTTAATTATCATCGCAATTAAGCCCATGTTACAGATGATACCCCGCGGGTTATTTACCTGGTTATTAGCGGGTGGATTGATTTATACCGTTGGTGTGATATTTTATGTATGTAAGAAAATACCTTTCAACCATGGAATATGGCATTTATTTGTCTTAGGTGGCAGTATTACTCATTATTTTGGTTTCTTATTTTATTTAGCATTATAAAATTATATTAGGTACAAAAATATTAGTGGTAAAGAGAGTATGAATTTTTATCTAAAATTGAGATGGTATTAGAGTAATCTAATACCTTTTTTATGTTTTTTCTGGTTCGAAATATTAATTTAACTTCTATCTTTAGGTTTTTTAGTTTGGAACTTTTCACTATCTTTTCCGTCAATAATATAATACAATGACTTCAAATAGTAAGAGAAAGGTGGGATGTATAAA
>JAHDSB010000151.1 GCA_018433015.1 Clostridia bacterium
AACCATATTTCTTGAGGAAGATGCTGCTATGAAAATGAAGTTATATCTAGATGTAGAAGAAAAAGTAAAATTACCTGCTGAATTATATATTAATGTGGCTTCAAAATCGGAGCTCTTTACAGCTGCTAAAAAAGAAAATGCATTGATCACAAAAGAAGAGCAGGTTGAAATGTATTTAAGGGAGGACCGAGGATACATAAAGACAGATGATGAAGAGTACTGGCATAAAATAAATGGCATTAATAAGATAGATATTTTAGAAGAAGTTCAAGATAAAATTGATTTAGATGTAGCAATCTATGAAAGTATAGGGTTAATTCCCCAATATGTTGGTACTGAGAATATAGATAGACACACATACCACGTTATAAAAGGCAATTTTGAGGGCACTAATTTCTTTGAAATAATGGATGAATATTTTGAGTTAGAAGATTTACTAGAGAACTTGGCCTTGCTGGATCAGAGACTTATGGAAAAAATAGTGAACAACATTCAGGGAGAGTATACATATTGGGTAGATGTGGAAAAAGAAGAGCAAGTTAAATTTAATATTAACTTTTCTATGCACTTGCCCGACAAAGAGTTAAAAATACCTCTTAGGATGAATTTTACCATTCATGGTAATTTTGATTTAGGAGAAAGCATTACTAGTCCCTTCGTAAGAATTGATAAAGTGGCTGAAGATGAAGTTGAAGAAATACTAAAAGAGCATTGGGTTAAAATCTGATTTGAGCAGAAAGAGGGATACTATTTCAGGTATTCCTCTTTCTGATATTTAAAATATATTTTTTAGAATTAAGATCTCTTTTTGGGGGATGTGTTGAATAAGCTGAACAAGGGTTAACAACTCGGCCAGGGCATGGCTGTTTTCCTGATATTGTATATAGCTTTTTAATTTAACTAAACTTTCTTCGATACGGTCCACTTCCTGGTGATGTATAAGTATGGGCCAATAGTTTAACATTTCTTCCCACTTTTTTTCCGTATCTTGATATAGTTCATGAGCTTCTTGCCATGCATTATTATTAATAGAATTTTGCAGGCGATCAGTATATGTTATCAAAAAATCCGTATCTTTTTTTATTATGTAATAATTTCCCCAGCAAAAGAACAGCAAAAATAACAGCAGTAATATAAGCCCTAAAGGCACCATCACATTTTTAGGCATTGAAATTCTCCTTATGCTGCCAAATCAGATTACCTGAACCATCTATGATGACAAACAGCAATTCTTTAACGGAAGATATTCCTTGCGACTGTAACTTTTCCAGTAATTCTTCTTTGGTTAGACTACAGATTTGTAGATTGTTATAGATAATGTTGCCATCAATAATCAGTGTAAGAGGCAAATCGGGGTCCTTGTCCTGTATGCCCAGATCCTTAGTGATGACTGGACGACTTTGGCTTTTAGGAATGATACTCATTTGCCCATTTGTCTCTAAAATCGCATAATAAACATCAGAAATATTGGGATAATTTTTGACACGCAGTTGTTCTAGTAAATCATTTATATTTATCCGTAAACGCCTCAATTCGCCTTCGCAAACTTTACCTTGATTGATCAAGATACTTGGTCCACCACAGACAAATTTACGTGCTTTATTGCTTTTAAGAGTAAAATAAGCTAGAGACACCTGGGCCAAAAGCAGAGTTAGGATAGGAATAATGCCATTTAAGAGAGGTATTTCATTATCGGTGATGGGGTCGGAGGCCAGTTCCGAGATCATGATTGCTACAACTAGCTCAAATGGCTGCATTTCTCCCATTTGACGCTTACCCATAATGCGCATAACAAAAACTATTAAAAAATATTGTATCAAGGTTCGAATAAATACAATAATCATTTTACACTCCATTATTTAAAGGATTTATGAAGATAAAAGCAAAATTAATATATTAAAGCAGTGGGGGCTTAGGAGGATATAGATGGTTCAAGGACTACTTTGGCTAATAGCTTTTCTTTTAACATTATTCTTTGCCATTTTGCTATTAACTATGCTGCCTTATCATTATTGCTTACAGGGTGTTTGGCAGGAGAGTCTGTGTGCAAAAATATATATTAAGGTAGGATTCTTTAACAAGCCTTTGTATAGTTGGAAGATAGGGAAAAAGAGAAAAGAAACAGAGGGAAAAAAACGGGGAAAATCCCCTTTTAAGCTAAAAAAAGTATGGGCTCTGTTAAAGCATGAGTTTTCTGAAGAATTGTGGGAAACTACAAAGGTAGTAATAAGGCATGCTGTACCTGGAAAGATGGAGATAAGGGGGAAGTTGGGCTTCTCTGACCCGTATTACACAGGGCTTTTTGCTGCTGGTAGTTCCTTAATACCAGATGTTAATGTAAAGCCGGTATTTACAGGACCAGTACGAGATATTACCTTTCACTTAGAAGGACGAGTAATTCCTCTTTGGATTTTGTATAAAGTATTAAGTTTTATATGTTTTTACCAAAAAACCAAGTTGAAGCGGAAAATTAGAAATATGTTAACGAGGAGGCTGAGTTATGAATCTAGAGGGAAATATTGATACTTTATTTACACGTTTAGAAAAATTTTTTCGCACTGAGACAGTGGTGGGAGAGCCTATTGAGATTGGTCAAATAACCTTGATTCCCATTATTAATGTAACATTTGGTTTAGGTACGGGGGGAGGTTCGGGCCTAAATAGTGATGCAAAAGAAGAATTGGGAGGAGGAGCAGGAGTAGGGGCTAAAATTTCCCCTGATTGTATAGTAGTGGTCAAAGGAGACGAGGTATCCTTGCTTCCTTTAAATGAAAGGGATTCTCTGGATAAGATAATAGAAATGGTTCCGGGATTGCTTAAAAAGATTAAAAAGAGTGATGATAAAAATCAGGATGAAAAAAATGACGAAAGATATAATGAAAAACTAAACAATGCTTAAGTGAATTCCTGATGAGGGGATTAATCAAGAGATGGAGGATAAGGGGATGGATGTAAATCAAAAGCTACTTGATACACTTTTTTCCCGCTTAGAGGAATTTATATGTACAGAATCTGTAGTGGGTAAGCCTATGGAAATTGGGAAGGTAACTTTAATACCCCTAATTGATATAGGATTTGGAGCAGCGGTGGGAGGAGGAAACGGCTATAAAGATAAAAAGGACTTAACGGAACGAGGCGGAGCCGGTACAGGAGCGAAAATTACTCCCCAGGCAGTTCTTGTTATTAAAGACGGAGAAGTATCTCTTTTATCATTACAGGATAGAAATTCCTGGGAAAAAGCCTTTAAATCTATTCCCGGGTTGATTAGCAAGATAAAAGGAGATAAGTAAGAACCAATATATGCTGTAATAAGTTATCTAAGCTATAAAGGTTATAGTGAGAGGAGAATAGATGGTGCGCTTGTGGTCAATACATCCTCAATATCTTGACACAAAAGGATTAGTAGCTCTCTGGCGGGAAGCCTTATTAGCCCAGAAGGTGTTGCAAGGAGAAACAAAAGGTTATAGGAACCATCCTCAGTTAAAGAGATTTAAAGAACAGCAGGATCCTTTAATGGCGATTGGAACTTATTTATATCATGTTTATGGGGAAGGGAAAAACAGAGGGTATAATTTTACTTATGAAAAGATAAGGCGGCACGGGGAGCAGCTTCCCATTTCTGTGAATACGGGACAGATAAAATTTGAGTTTAACCACCTTTTAAATAAATTAAAAATCAGAGATAAGACTAAATATCAAGAGCTTTTAGAAGTGGGGGAAATTAAAATCCACCCCCTTTTTGCAAAAAGAGAGGGTGGTATAGAAGAATGGGAGAGAGTTGAGTTTTAGTATATTAAAAATAAGTAAAAATTGTAAAAAAGGATACAATTATCATTGCATTATAGTATACTGTATTATGTATACCGGATTAATTTCACAGAAGTGGTATAATATTATATTGTCTTGCTGATGTAGCAGGAAGTATAAGGTTATGCTAAAATAAGGTCAACAATTTTTATGAAAGGTGGTATTTTTATGACCCAAATGTCCATGACTGCTTCAAATGCGACGGGGAAAGGCGCCAACGATGTTGTATTTGCCGTTCTTAAAAAAGCAAACGACGCTATAGCGCGATATGGTAAAGATAAAGTTGTTAATGGTTCTATAGGTGCGATTTTTGATGATGAAGGAAACTTTGCAGCTATGCCTACTGTTGATGAGTATTACCGTAATATGCCAAGTGCTGAGTTAATGAATTATGCTCCTATAGCAGGTTTACCAGAATTTTTAGATGCAGCCATAGAGTCTGCTTTTGAAGACCAGAAGCCGGAAAAGGCCTACATAAAATCTATTGCTACTCCTGGAGGAACAGGAGCGGTAAGACACGTATTTTATAATTATGTAGAGCCGGGAGAAAAGGCCTTAATTCCAGATTGGTTCTGGGCCAATTATAAAACTATTTTAGCAGAACATTTAAGGGGCCATGAAACTTATCAGATGTTTGATAGTGAGTACAAATTTACTCTGGCTTCACTGAAAGAAAAAACGGAAAAAATGCTCAAAGCGCAAAATAGTCTTGTAATCGTGTTTAACACGCCTGCTCATAACCCAACAGGCTATAGTATGTCCTATGAAGAATGGGAAGAAGTAGTAGAATTTTTTAAAGGCTGTGCCCAAGATAAAAATAAAAAAATTGTCTTGCTTGTAGACATGGCTTATATCGACTATGCAGGAGAACCTGCAGAAACTCGCCGCTTCTTGAAGCTATTCTCGGACTTGCCGGAAAACATTTTAGTTACCTTGGCTTTCAGTATGTCTAAGTCCTTTTTAGTTTATGGTATGAGGTCAGGAGCGTTAATCGGCATAAGCAGTTCCCAGGAAATAGCGGAAGAATTTTTCCGTGTTAACTCTTTCTCCAATAGAGGTGTATGGTCTAACGGTACTAGAGGAGCTCAAAAACTTTTAGCTGATGTGATGACAAATCCCGATTTAAAACAAAAAATAGATAATGAGAGAAATGCCTATACTAAATTAATTAAAAAGCGCTCAGATATATTTTTGCAGGAAGCCCAAGAAGTAGGGTTACAACTATTGCCCTTTAAAGCCGGATTCTTTATAACTGTACCGGCAGATGATCCTAAAGCTGTTGCTGATAAGCTAGGGGAAAACAATATTTTTGTTGTTCCTCTGCAGAAAGGCTTACGTTTTGCCATGTGTTCCATACCTACTCATCAGATTGCAGGTTTAGCAACAAAGACGAAAGAAGCTTTAAAATAATTTAGCATGACCTTTTATAAAAAATCATAAATATTTAAGTTTTACACAATTCAAACACAATGCTGATCAGGCATTGTGTTTTTTTGCTTATAATATTTAGTCAAGTGGGCAATAATTTGGGTAGCATACTATTAATGAGGGATATTTATGTCTACAAAAATTGGTTTTCCGCGAGCCTTATTTTACTATTTATATTTTCCTTTTTGGCATCAATTTTTTAAGGAACTTGGCTATGAGGTAGTAACGTCTTCACCCACTAGTAAGTTAAATATGGATATGGGTATAAAAGAGGCAGTTAATGATGCTTGTTTACCTGTGAAAATTTATCACGGGCATACAGCTGAGTTAAAGAATAAAGTTGAGTTACTTTTTCTCCCTCGTATGATTAGAGTGAGAAAATATGATACAGAAACCTTTTGTCCTAAGTTTTTAGGCTTGCCTGATATGATAAAAAATTCCATACAAGATTTACCCCCTCTAATTGAAACTGATATAGATTTATTCAGGGGCAAACTATCTTTGTGGAGGCTTTGTCATGATATTGCTGGAAGTTTAAAAATAAAAGATTTTAGAATTGAAAGAGCCTTTCTGAAAGGTCTTCTTGCTCAGGATAGGTTTAAGGCTTGTTTAGCAAAGGGATATCTTGCTCAACAAGCTATAGATTATGTTTTATATGATACACCTCTGGAAGATATCCCTTTGCCTCGACAGGATATGGAACTGGCAGTGTTAGGTTATCCCTATTTGATTTATGACAATTTCGCTAATGAAGAAATTTTTGTGAGACTAGCGCAAATGGGGGTCAAGGTTTGGACAGTGGAGATGGTACCTCCTTTGCGGATGAACCGCTATAAAAAAAGTTTACCCAAGAATCTCTTTTGGAATTTCAGCAACAGGACAATACAAGCAGCATTTTATTATTTAAACGAACATAAAATTGATGGGATTATTCATGTTACAGCTTTTGGCTGTGGACCTGATGCAGTGGTTGGTAAGTTAATGGAACTTATGGCCAAAGAAAAGGGGAGAGTTCCTTTTATGACCCTCTCTTTAGATGAACACTCAGGACAAGCAGGAATAATAACCCGTCTAGAGGCATTCGTAGATATGTTGCATTTAACAAAAGGAAAAATCTCATAGACTAGTAAAACTTAATTAATTAAAGAAAGAAGGTCAGTATAGTGAAGGCATATTTGGGAATAGATGTAGGGTCTGTTAGTACAAATCTCGTGGTTATGGATGAAGAAGAACAGGTTCTAGATAGTATATATATCAGAACTTTAGGACAACCGGTAAAGGCTGTTCAAGAAGGATTAAAGATTATGGGACAAAAATGGGGAGATAAAACAGCAATTAATGGTGTGGGAGTAACGGGAAGTGCCCGTAACCTTACGGCTGTTTTAGTAGGTGCAGATGCCGTTAAAAATGAAATTACTGCCCATGCTGTAGCTGTTTCCCAGGTTGTACCTTCAGCTCAGACTATTATTGAAATAGGGGGACAAGATTCCAAGATTATCGTCATGCGTGATGGTATTGTCACTGACTTTGCTATGAATACCGTTTGTGCTGCGGGAACAGGATCCTTTTTAGATCAACAAGCTATGCGTTTAAATATTCCTATTGAAGAGTTTGGTGAACTGGCTCTAAAGGCTCATAATCCTGTGCGGATAGCAGGTCGATGTGCCGTATTTGCTGAATCGGATATGATTCATAAGCAACAACTGGGACATTCTCTGGAAGATATTATTGCCGGTTTATGTGAAGCATTAGTGCGCAATTACCTTAATAACGTGGGTAAAGGAAAAGATATTATGCCGCCCCTGGTGTTCCAGGGTGGAGTAGCCGCTAATATTGGAATCAAGACTGCTTTTGAAAAAGCTCTCGGTCACGAGTTGATAATACCCAAATACTATGATGTTATGGGAGCCTTAGGTTGTTGTTATCTGGGTAAAAAGGCAACTGCCCATTCAACTACTAAGTTTAAAGGATGGCAGGCTGCTAATTTTAATTTTAGGCCTACAAGCTTTGAATGCAAGGGATGTCCTAATCTCTGTGAAGTTATTGAAATCTATGAAAACGATGTACTTATAGCACGCTGGGGAGATAGGTGCGGTAAGTGGTCAAATAAAAGTATCAAAGTCGGATAATTATAATTTTATGAAAGGAGTTTATTATGCTGCTTTCTTTTCCCCATATGGGGAATATACATTTTCCTCTTACTCGTGTATGTCAGGTTCTAGATATACCCTATTTACTTCCCTCTCCGCCAGGACCTAAAGCTCTTGCCTTAGGGCAGGAGTTGGCACCGGAAGGTTCCTGTTTACCTTTTCTCCTTGTTTTGGGGAACATGAGGGAGGCTTTAGACCAAGGGGCTGATACTATTCTAATGTTAGGTGGTTCAGGCCCCTGTCGTTTCGGGTACTTTGTATATTTAGCTGACAAATTATTAAAAGATGCTGGCTACGAGTTTCAGATGTTAATAGTTGATAAAGGCCATCACCTAGAGAATTATACGTTCCTAAAAAAAGAAAGAGAGATTAAGCTATCTCAAATTATTTCAGCTGTGCAATATGGTTGGGAACTCTTGAATTGTCAGGATATGGTGGAACGCATGGAGAGGGAATATTTTCCTGCTGTTTGTGAACCTCTTAAATTTAAAGAAGAATTAGCTTATTATCGTAAAAGAATAGAAGAGGCTTGTTCAAGGACTGATCTTAAATCTTTACGTAAAGAGATGGTGGAGAACTTAGAAAATACTCCTCGACGTCCGGTTGAGAGTGTGCTGAGAATAGGTTTAGTGGGGGATATTTATACCATGTTGGAACCTCAAGCGAACCAGCACATTGAAGAATATTTGCTTTCTAAAGGAATTTGCATTTATAAAGATATGGCAGTAACAAAATGGATTCCTAATGTATTTTTACCTTGGCGTAAGAGTAAATATAAACGTCATCTCTTAAAGGAATCATATCCCTATTTATGTAATTCTGTAGGTGGTTTTGGTTTAGAATCTGTAGCTTCTACATGTAAATTGGGAAAGAATGAAGTAGATGGTATAATACAGCTCTTTCCTTTGGGCTGTATGCCGGAAATTGTAGCTCGCAGTGCCCTTAATAAAATATGTAAGGAAGAACGGTTACCTGTTATGAGCATTACTATGGATCAACATCAAAGTATGACAGGATTTCAAACTAGGCTGGAAGCTTTTCTTGATTTGGTCCAAAATAAAAAAGAGGCCCCATCGGCCTCTTAACATAACATTAACAGGGTGCATTAACTATGGAGTTTTCTATAGATTAAATAAGAGTAAATTATCGGTATAGTACCCATAACAATATAAGAAGTTAACAGTAAAACATTTGCCCATGTAGCTTGAATAAAACTTAAAAGAACACCTATAATACCCAAGCTGACCCAGAGGGGCGCTGCAAATCTATGAGTTTTAGACCAGACTTCTGCACTGGCTAAAGTCCAGGGGGTCTTTATACCTACAAAGTAATTGTGTTTAACTTTACCCATGAGATTGCCCAATAAGATGAATAAGCAGGAAACAGATATTTTAACGATGATGCCAACTTTAAGATGTAAACCTAAGGAAGATAAAAGGCTTACAAGGTAAATTAGTGAGAAAAAGCAATGAATAATGAAACGTATAAATTTATAAGCATTTTGAAAGCGCAGGTAATTTTTTTTCTTAGGGTCAATGAGGGGTAAAAACATCATCAACAAATAGATGGCAAAATTTAAAAGGGGGAAGAACCATACTGCGAAGTTTTTGTTAGACCATCCATCAACTTGCCCATAAAAGTTCCAATGGGTAGGCACTTTTTCCGGTAGTTGAGGGTATAATACTAAACCGATCAATAAGGGTATGAATATTACGAGGAAAAAATACCATTCTTTTTTTACTAGCGATCTCAGGGAGAAATTCTTTTTATTATTCATATTAGGAGTTCTCCTTTCCGGATGTATCTGTTAAGTCAAGAAACCAGGTAATTAGATCATCTAGCACACTAGTATTTAGAGAGTAGATAATGTTTTGTCCTTCCCGTTCATCCTGAACCAAATCAGCCTGTTTAAGAATACTGAGATGGTGACTAATACTAGGTTTAGAGATGGAAAAGTGATTTGCAATTTCTCCCGCTGTCATATCTTGTGTGCGTAAAAGCTGTAATATTTTTCTGCGGGAGGGGTCTGACAATGCTTTAAAAGTATTATTGAGAGGAGTCATAAAATCACCTCACTGAAATCCCCATAGTCATTAAATAGTTAGGTAATTATCTAATTAGATATTTAGATAATAATCTAACTATCTTTAATATATAATGGCAAGAATGAGCTGTCAAGAGGAGAAAAATGGTATGAAATATTATATTTGACTTATTAGATAAACTAGTTAAGAATAGAGATAATATAAATTATTCTCTTGGACGAGGTGCCAGAACTATAGTAATACTATTTAAAATAATTTCTGTACTGTAGCTTTGAGTAGTAGGGGTAAAAGAAGATTTGTTTCGTACTTCTACTCTAGGCAAGATTACCGAAAGTTCCGAGGGGATTTCAGAAGTAGTCTCATGCTTAACTGACAGATTTATTCCACCGATGTTTAGATTTATCTGATCCGTAGTTTTCTCTTGTGAGGGCAAAACAACATGTTTAGTTTTGAAAGTATTGTTTAACTTCTCCCTTAATTTTTTTCGGATACTTCTAAACATTTATATTCAACCCCTAATAAATGTTGGGTGGGAAAACACATTGATAGAGTTTCAATCTACCACGCAATAACTGTCCGTAAGGTGGATGTTTGAGATGAGAGAGGACGGACAGTAACATCCTGATTGGTTCAACTAGCTATCAGGAAAAAACACCTGATAGAAGTTTCACTCTACCACGTAGTAACTGTCCGTATTATGGATGTTTGGGATAAGAGAGGACGGACAGTAACATCCTGATTGGTTCAACTAACTACCAGGAAAAAGCACCTGATAGAAGTTTCACTCTATGTTATGGAGGATTTGTCCTTTTGGTGACTGTTGTTGTGAAGAAAGGAGAGAAAATATGAATAAAGGGATAGAGAAAAAACTAGAACAGATTCCATTACAACTAGCTGATAAAGTTTATAATATTCCCCAGGGTAAACCCTTATTAGCATTAGCAATTCAAGTACAACCAGAATATTCTTCACCGATTGTAGGTGCAAAAATTGATAATGAAATCGTTGATTTATATACAGAAATAACTAAACCGGGTAGAGTAGAGTTCCTTGATTTAACGACAGAGGATGGTATGAGGATTTACAGGCAAAGTTTGGTGTTTTTAATGACTAGAGCTGCCTATGAATTATCGGCTCCTTATCTAATTAGGGTAGAACATTCTTTAGGAAAGAGCTACTATTGCGAATTGATTGGTTCAGGACACAGAGCTTTACCTCTAGAGTTGATTACATTAGAAGCTAAAATGCGCCAATTGATAGAACTAGATGAGCCCATTATTCCCCAGAGAATACATCGGGGAAACGCAATAGGCATTCTATCAACTTTGGGTTTTGAAGATAAAGTTGATTTTCTAAAAAATATAGATTGTGATCAGGTTACACTGCATAGTTCCGGATCTTTTTCAAATTATTCTTACAGTAAATTAGTACCTACTACGGGGTGCTTAGGGGTTTTTAAACTAGAACCCCATGATAAAGGCTTTTTATTGCGTTTCCCGGCCTCAGAGAACCCTGCAGTTGTAGCACCTTATCCTGATTTACCTAAACTAGATCAGGTATTCCGTGAGTCGGAAAAATGGGCAAATATTTTAGAAATAAGTAATTTAGTGGGAATGGTAAAGCTCTTAAATAGAGACTCTCATGCCGGAAATGAGTTAATTCATATTGCCGAAGCTTTGCATGAAAAGAAAATAGCTCAGATTGCTGATGAAATATATGCGCGTAGGGATAAAGTAAGGGTAGTATTAATAGCAGGACCTTCATCATCAGGCAAGACAACTTTTGCTCAGCGCCTAGCTATTCAATTACGGGTTTGCGGGTTAAAGCCTATATCCATCTCCCTAGATGATTATTTTGTCAATCGGGAAGATACACCCCTAGATGAAAAGGGAGATTATGATTTTGAGGCCTTAGAAGCTGTAGACGTTGCTTTATTTAATGAACACTTAAAAGAGTTAATAAATGGTAATAAAATCGAGTGCCCCATATTTAATTTTCACCGAGGAGCGCGAGAAAGCCAGGGCAGAGCAATAAAAGTATCAGAAGATAGTCCCATCATTATTGAAGGGATTCATGGACTTAATGAAAAACTTACCTCCGCTATAAGCAGAGAGAATAAATATAAAATATATATCAGTGCTCTAACTCAGCTAAGCATTGATGATCATAACCGTATTCCTACCACTGATACGCGCTTAATTCGCCGGATTGTGCGGGATAATCAGTTCCGTTCGCAAAATGCTTTAACTACCTTGAAGAGATGGGCTTCTGTGCGGCGAGGAGAAGAGCGTAATATCTTTCCTTACCAAGAGGAAGCTGATATTATGTTTAACTCTGCCTTAATCTATGAATTAAGTGTATTAAAGACATATGCTTATCCCCTGCTTAAGGCAGTGAGTCGCACGGAAGTGGAGTACTCTGATGCCCAAAGGCTCCTTAAGCTCTTATCATATTTCCCCGAACTGAAATCGTTAAATGTACCTTTGAATTCAATTTTACGAGAATTTATCGGGGGAAGTTCTATCCATGGCAATTAAACCAAAAAAGTACTTGCAGGTAGTTAGAAAAGGTTAATTAAGAATCAAAAAGACCGTCCACAAAAGCTTAGTTTGTGACGGTCTTATTTTTTTTAAAATGTTTAAATTTCTTGAAATTTCCTGAAAATAGCATCAGATCTACAACAAACATTAAAAATATCTTCTGTACTATAGCATACTACAATAGACAGTGGAAGATAAAGGTGTTATAATACAATTATTCTGAATCATATTTACAAGGAGTTGGTAAAATGGCACGTGATCAATGGGGTACCAGGTTAGGTTTTATCCTTGCCGCCGTGGGCTCCGCAATCGGTCTGGGCAACATTTGGCGTTTCCCATATGTTGCAGCATCTAATGGAGGAGGAGCATTCTTACTTCCGTACTTTATTGCAATAATAACTGCAGGGATACCTATAATGATATTAGAATTTGTCTTAGGAAATAAATATAATAGTAGTGCACCTATGGCTTTTGCTAAGATCAAGAAAAAATGGGAAATTTTAGGATGGTTCCAGGCAGCTGTAGCTTTCTTCATCTCAGTTTATTATGTAGCTGTTGTGGCTTGGTCCATAAGTTATATGGTATTTGGTGCAACTCAAGCTTGGGGCACAGATACTGAAGGATTCTTTTTTGGAAATTATCTAGGTTTAACAGATAGCCCCTGGATTATGGGAGGAATTCAGTGGAGTGTATTTATTCCTTTCCTCTTAGTATGGATTGTCAGCTATTTTATTCTTGTTAAAGGTGTTAAAAACGGGATCGAAAAGGCCAATAAGATATTAATGCCTACTTTATTAGTTTTAACTGCAATTATAGTTGTACGTGGCCTTACTTTACCGGGAGCTGTAGATGGACTAAATTATCTTTTGACACCTCAGTGGGATAAGATCTTCGATGCTAAAGTGTGGGTAGCTGCTTATGGGCAAATTTTCTTTAGTTTAAGTATAGGATTTGCCATCATGATAACATATTCAAGTTATCTACCTAAGAAAACAGATATCGTTAACAGTGCTTTCATGACATCTTTTGCCAACTGCGGTTTTTCACTTTTTGCCGCATTAGGTGTTTTCAGTGTTTTAGGATATATGGCTCATGCCCAAGGTGTTGCTGTATCTGAAGTGTCTACTGCCGGAGTTGGCTTAGCTTTCGTTGTATTCCCGCAGGCTATCAATGCCATTCCTGCTTTGAAAGGATTAGTAGGTACGGCGTTCTTTGCTACTTTAGTTTTTGCCGGATTAAGTTCCTTTATTTCTATCATTGAAGCCTTCATGGCTGCTATCATGGAGAAATTTAGCATATCCAGAAAAAAAGCTTTAAATATTTGTATGGGTACAGCTTTCATTCTCAGCTTACCTTTTGCAACTAATGCTGGTTTATATTACTTAGACATTGTCGATTATTTCGTTAATAATTTAGGTATTGTTATAGGTGGATTAGTAGAGGTTATTCTGATTGGTTGGTTCTTTAATTTAGAAAGTGTCCGTGAACACGCTAATAGATATTCTGATTTTGCTATTGGTTCATGGTGGAACTTTACGATTAAAATAGTTACTCCTATGTTATTAGGTTATATGATGATACAAAATATCATCACAAACCTTACATCTCCTTACGGAGGATATCCCTGGAGCTCTGTAATAGTCATCGGTTGGGGAGTGTTTGTTGCTTGTATTGTTATAGGAGTTGTGTTCTATGCAATTAAAGGTAAAGAATCTCCTATGCTTGAGCCTAGTAAGGAGGTAAGCTATAATGAATAGTGGTGCTATAGTGATGTTAGTTATAGGTGGATTAGGTTTATGGGGTGGTTTAGCCGTATGCCTCAACATAGCAATAAAAAACCAACACAGTTTTGATCAATAAAGAATTTAAAAGGAGCTATTGCACAACGGACTAATAGTCCCGTGTATATAGCTCCTTTCTTTGTATCCATTAATAAAAGAGGGAGAGTTACAAACTTACTTTTAGAGTAGTTTATAACCCTCCCTTTTTTATGCATTTTTTCTTGCTTAATAGGTAAAGGCAAATCCTAAAGCCCCGGGTCCCGTATGAACCCCAATAGCAGGGCCCGTTTCGCTGAAAAGGGATATATCAATACCGAAGGTTTCTTTTACTAAATCTTTTAATGTAAGACCAGCTTCTTCAGAAGCACCATGGGCCACAGCCATATGATGTGGCAACTTACCATCCAGTATTTTGACAGCATGATTTAACATTTTTTGAATGGCCTGTTTTTGATTTCTTACTTTATCTATGGGTACATAAATACCGTTTTCGACTCTAATCACAGGTTTAATTCTCAGAACAGAGCCTAAAAGGGCCGAAACTTTACCGATACGTCCCCCTCTTTCTAGATATTCTAGGGTATCTAAAGAAAAAAGAACTTCCGTTCTTTCTCTGATCTCATTGAGACGTTTGGAAATGTTTTCTAATGAAAGGTTTTGATTTACCATTTCTACAGCTTCTTGGACTTGTAGTCCTATTCCCAAGCTGATACTCTTGGAGTCGAAGACATGTATTTGACCTTTTAATTTTTGGGCAGCAGCTTCGGCGATAGATGAAGTGCTGCTTAAACCGGAAGAAATATGGATGGAAAGGATATCATATCCTTTTTTTAATAAAGATGTATAGATATTAGTAAAATCTCCAATAGAAGGAGTGGAAGTTTTAGGAAGAATATCTTTACAGCGTTGTAACATTGGGTAAAATTCTTTAGGCTGAATGGTAACACCGTCTAAAAAAGAGGCATTAGGAAAATTAATATGAAGAGGTACAACTTCTATGTCATACTTTTCTATAAAATCACGTGGTAAGTCAGCAGTACTATCTGTTACTATTTTAATTTTTCGAGACATTTTTCAACAACCTTTCCTTGAATTACGATAGATCAGTACTAGTACAATGTTAGTTTACAGGAAAATATAGCTAATAACAAGGTTAATCGTCTGAAAATTTGTCTAACATCTAATAATTATTTTACTATTGTCTTTTTTTACTTTTTTTAATGTTAAGTTGACAACATACCTTTTTGTAGTATAAAATTAGTTGAAGAAAAACAAATAGAGAATCCCAACCTTTAATGTGGTACAGAGAGACCAATAAGGTGAGTAGGATGTAAGTTTAAGAGAAGTGTAAAGTGTAGTGAGATTATTACCTACTTGCTAAGGTGTCTTAGTAAGTAGGTTTTATTATATTACAAATAAATATTCCCTTGAAATTAGTCCCGAGAGGCTAGTAAGGGTTAGATTTTGCTGACTATCTATAAGGATAATTGTAAAGCAAAGATAAACCTCCTAGCCCTGGGCAGGGGGTTTTTTTAACGAGAAAAGTAAGATTATTTTAAGGTTTTTATGGCTTTGGGTAATAATAATTTTGAGGAGGGAGAACATGGGAATTAAAGAGAAAGATCTTATAACAATGGGTCAGCTCTCTAAGGAACAAATTGAAGAGATATTGAGTACTGCCAAAGAAATGAAGAATATTATAAAACGTGATATAAAAAAGATACCTACTTTACGGGGAAAAGTTGTAGTTAATTTATTTTATGAACCCAGTACTCGTACCAGAACTTCCTTTGAATTGGCCGGAAAATATATGAGTGCCGATGTTATTAATATCAGTACTTCTGCTAGCAGTGTTGTAAAAGGTGAAAGCCTGAGGGATACAGGATATACTCTGCAGAGCATGGGTGCTGATATTGTTGTAATCCGGCATAGTATGGCAGGGGCTCCACAATTACTTGGTAATTATCTGAATGCACGGGTTATAAATGCGGGAGATGGTTTCCATGAACATCCCACTCAAGCCCTGTTGGACATGCTAACTATTAAAGAGCAATTGGGCAGTTTTGCAGGTTTGAAAGTTGCTATCATAGGTGATATTTTACACAGTCGTGTAGCCAGGTCAAACTTAAGCGGCCTTACAAAAATGGGAGCCGATGTATGGCTGTGTGGACCACCTACTTTAGTACCTCCCGGCATAGAAACATTAGGTGGTAAAGTAACTTATAACATGGATGAAGCCCTGCAGGATGCCGATGTAGTCATGATGTTACGGATTCAGTTAGAACGACAAAAAGCCGGACTTTTTCCTTCCCTTAAAGAATATAGCCAGCTTTATGGGCTAACCCAGGAAAAAATAAAACTAGCGAGCAAAAACAGTCTGATTTTGCATCCGGGACCTATGAATAGAGGAATTGAAATAGCAGGAAATACGGCCGATAGTTCTCAATCCCATATTCGGGAACAGGTTACTAATGGAGTGGCTATCCGTATGGCCTTATTGTACTTAATGCTGGGACAACAGAAGGGGGAATAAAGATGGAATATATTTTACAAAATGGTTTAGTAATGGACCCTAAATCTAATTTAGAAAAAAAGCTTGATATTCATATACAAAAAGGAAAGATAAAGAATATGGCTCCACATCTGGAGGAACCGGGAGTTGAAGTTATTGATCTAGAGAATAAGATTGTAGCTCCTGGATTTATCGATATGCATGTACATCTTAGAGAACCGGGTGGAGAAGCTAATGAAACTATCCTTACAGGTTGCCGTGCCGCAGCAGCCGGTGGTTTTACTGCTGTAGCAGCTATGCCTAATACAAATCCTTGTGCCGATCAAGAAGGAGTTGTGGAATTAGTGAAGGCCCGGGCCCAACGTGCAGGGTTGTCCAGGGTTTGGCCTATTGGGGCTATCAGCAAAGGTCAAAAGGGAGAAGAAATAGCAGAAACCGGCACCCTATATAAGGCGGGAATCGTAGCTATCTCTGATGACGGCAATCCCGTAACTAATAGTGAAGTTATGCGGAGAGCTTTAGAATACAGTAAAATCTTTGACATACCCGTTATTTCCCACAGTGAGGACCTAAAGCTTTCAGCAGGAGGTTTGATGCATGAAGGGTATTGGTCAACAGTACTGGGCCTTAAAGGTATTCCCCCGGAAGCTGAGGAGATAATGGAAGCCCGTGATATCCTTCTGGCCAAATTAACGGGAGGAAGGTTACATTTAGCCCATGTCAGTACGGCAGGCAGTGTAGAACTCCTTAAATTTGCTAAGGCTCAAGGTATAAAAGTTACTGCTGAAGCTACCCCCCATCATTTGTTGCTAACAGATGAAGAGGTACAGGGCTATAATACTAGCACTAAAGTTAATCCTCCTTTGCGCAGCATCGAACATGTAAAGGCTTTGCGCAAGGCTGTAAAAGAAGGATTGATCCAGTGCCTCGTTACAGATCATGCTCCTTGGGCGGAAGAATTAAAAGATCAAGAATTTGCTAAAGCTCCCAATGGCATTTCCGGACTAGAGACTGCAGTCCCCATTTGTTGGGATACATTAGTAGTAAAAGAAAACCTTAGTCCCATGGATTTGATTGCTAAATTTACCGTAGGACCGGCAGAAATTTTACAACAACCTAAAGGTATGTTAGCAGTTGGTGAAGAGGCTGATATAACAGTAATCGATCCCCATTTACGCAAACAAGTAAAAGCAGCAAACTTTTATTCTAAAGGTAAAAACAGTCCCGTTGATGGGAGAACATTTCAAGGATGGCCTGTCCTGACTATTGTGGCGGGTAAAATTATTATGAAAGACGGAGAAGTAAAGGAGGGCAACCAATGAAAGCATATTTATGTCTAGCAGATGGTACTATTTTTGAGGGAGAATCCATTGGTTTAGCGGGTGAAACAGCAGGTGAAGTTGTATTTAACACTTCTATGACAGGTTATCAGGAGATACTTACTGACCCCTCCTATGCCGGGCAATTAATAACCCTCACGTATCCTTTAATCGGTAACTATGGTGTTAATAAAGAGGATGCCCAGTCTAAGGGAATAGCTGCTAAAGGGTTAATAATAAAAGAATTTTGCAACGAACCTAGCAATTATAGATCAGAGAAGAATCTACAGCGTTATTTAGTAGAAGAAAAGGTTGTAGGTATAAAAGATGTTGATACACGAGCCCTAACTCGCCATATACGCACTAAGGGAACAATGATGGGATTAATTAGCACGGAAACGGACTATGATAAATTAAGAAAGAAAGCAGCTACATTAGAATTTGATAAGAGCCTTCAATTAGTAAAGAGTGTTACCGCTGCTAAAACATATCCTGTATCTAAAGGTAAATATCCTATTGTTATGATTGACTATGGCACGAAAAAGAATATTATCGATTCTTTAGTAGCCCTTGATTGCCAAGTTACGGTAGTACCTGCAGAGGCTTCAGCAGAAGAGATTCTTGCCCTGAATCCCTGGGGAGTGTTATTAAGTAATGGACCGGGAGATCCGCGGGATCTGGAGTGTGTTTTACCGACAATTAAAAAACTGGTAGAAACAAAAATACCCATGATGGGGATATGTTTAGGTCATCAATTGTTAGGATTAGCTTTAGGTGCCGATATCTTCAAAATGAAATTTGGACATAGAGGCGGTAACCATCCCGTAAAGGATTTGACTACTAATCGTATCCATATAACTTCGCAAAACCATGGGTATGCCATTGATCCCCAAAGTTTAGAAGGCAAGGATGCTGAAATAACCCATATTAATTTACATGATCATACCATTGAAGGAATACGTCATAAAGAGAAGAAAATCTTTTCTGTTCAGTTTCACCCCGAAGCTTTTCCGGGACCTCAGGATGTTTCCTTCTCTTTTGATATCTTCTTAAATGATGTAAAAGAATACGGCAGGACCCACGGTTCGGAGGAGAAAAGGAGTGAAGTAAATGCCTAAAATTACTGGTTTAGATAAAGTTTTAGTGATTGGCTCAGGTCCCATCATCATCGGGCAGGCAGCGGAGTTTGATTATGCAGGTACCCAAGCTTGTCGTACTTTAAAAGAAGAAGGAATAGAAGTAATCCTAGTAAATTCCAACCCTGCTACAATTATGACTGATAAAGATATGGCTTCTCGTGTATATTTAGAACCCTTAACTCCGGAAACAGTAGAAAAAATTATAAAAAAAGAAAAACCCCAGGGCCTTTTGGCTACTTTGGGAGGTCAGGTTGGACTTAATCTGGCCATGACTTTAGCAAAAAGCGGTGTCCTGGAAAGAGAAGGTGTAAAATTATTAGGCACTCCTTTAAGAGCCATAGAAAAAGCGGAAGACAGAGAAGTATTCAAAGCTACTATGGCAGAGATAGGGGAGCCGGTACCGGAAAGCACCATAGTTAGCAGCGTAGAAGATGCCCTAGCTTTTGCCAGAAGTATTAGTTATCCAGTAATTGTACGCCCTGGCTATACTTTAGGGGGTACAGGGGGCGGAGTTGCAAATAATGATGAAGAACTAATTGAAATTGCCTCTAAAGGTCTCAAATACAGCTTGAATTCCCAGCTATTAATTGAACGCAGTGTAGCAGGCTGGAAGGAAATTGAATTTGAAGTAATGCGGGATGCCAACGATAATTGCATCACTATCTGTTCTATGGAAAATATAGACCCGGTGGGTATTCATACCGGAGATAGCATAGTTGTGGCCCCTACTCAAACATTATCTGATAGAGATTATCAGATGCTGAGAAGTGGTGCTTTGAAGATGATAAGGGCTTTGGGAATTGAAGGTGGTTGTAATGTTCAATTTGCCTTAGATCCTCAAAGCAGTCAATATTATGTGATTGAAGTTAATCCGCGGGTAAGTCGTTCTAGCGCTCTAGCCTCTAAGGCTACGGGATATCCTATTGCCAAGGTAGCGGCCAAAGTAGCTTTAGGGTATACCTTGGATGAAATCGTTAACAGTGTCACAGGTACAACATCAGCCTGTTTTGAACCAACCATAGATTATGTTGTAGTGAAAATTCCCCGGTGGCCCTTTGATAAATTTTCTTCGGCGGGACGTACATTAGGTTCGCAAATGAAAGCCACGGGGGAAGTTATGGCTTTAGGAAGGAATTTTTCAGCTGCTCTCTTAAAAGCCATCCGTTCTTTGGAAATGAACTTTAGTGGACTCTTGGGTACAGAAATGAAAAATTATGACTGGACAGAACTTTTGGAAAAGCTGCAGAGGGCTGACGACGAAAGGCTTTTTGCAGTGACAGAAAGTCTGAGACGTGGTATATCCATTGAGCAACTCCATCAAATTACAGGGATAGATATGTTTTTCCTGGATAACTTGCAGCAGATTGTAGAATTGGAGATTTCCTTGTCCCAAAAGAAAAACTGGACCAGAGAAGATTGGCTCCTGGCTAAAAAGTTTGGTTTTAGTGACCATCAGCTGGCATTTTTCTTGGGCACTACAGATAAAGAAGTGTGGCAGAAGAGAAAAGAGCTGGGAATAGAAGCCGGGTATCGAATGGTTGATACTTGTGCCGGAGAATTCGAAGCCACCACTCCTTATTACTACTCCAGTTATGGGGAAGATGATGAGTTTGTTTTATCACAGAAGCCCAAGGTTCTGGTATTAGGTTCAGGACCCATCAGAATTGGGCAAGGTGTGGAGTTTGATTATTGTTCTGTTCACTCTTCCTGGGCTATTAAAGAAAGTGGCAGAGAATCTATCGTAATAAATAATAACCCGGAAACAGTTAGTACTGATCCTGATACTTCAGACCGCTTGTATTTTGAACCCTTAACCGTAGAAAATGTCTTAAATGTTATTGAAGCAGAAAAACCTCAGGGTGTTGTGGTTCAATTCGGCGGACAGACTGCTATAAACTTGGCAAAACCCTTAGAGTCTTATGGAGTTAAAATCTTAGGTACAACGGTAGACGATATTGATAGAGCAGAAGACAGAGAACGTTTTGATGCTCTGCTGGAAGAGCTGGATATTCCTCGTCCCCAGGGAAGCGTAGCCTATACCCATAATGCTGCCAAATCTATTGCTAAAAAATTAGGCTTTCCCGTACTTGTGCGACCTTCTTATGTACTGGGAGGAAGGGCTATGGAGATAGTCCATAACGAAGGGGAACTGGTCAACTACCTGGCAGAAGCTGTACGGCTTTCTCCTGAACATCCTGTTTTAGTAGACCGTTATATTATGGGAAAAGAAGTTGAAGTTGATGGGATCTGTGATGGGGAGAAGGTCTTAATACCTGGAATCATGGAGCATTTAGAAAGGGCTGGTGTCCATTCTGGTGATAGTACAGCCATCTATCCTCCTCAAACATTAAGCCAGGAGTTAATTGATACAATTATAGACTATACACAACGCATAGCATTAAGCTTGAACATCAAAGGTCTTGTTAACATACAGTTTGTAATTCAAGATAATGAAGTATATGTTTTGGAAGTTAATCCTCGGGCTAGTCGTACAGTGCCATTTTTAAGTAAGGTTACAAATATACCTATGGTTAAGTTAGCTACCAGAATTATGCTGGGTGAAACCTTAGCAGATATGGGTTATCAGGGAGGACTATGGCAAGCTCCTAATTTAACAGCCATTAAAATGCCTGTTTTCTCCTTTAATAAATTAACTAATGTAGAACCATCCCTAGGACCGGAAATGAAATCCACAGGGGAAGTTATGGGCTTAGCTGATAATTTCGCGGAAGCTCTCCATAAAGCTTTCTTAGCGGCAGGTTATACAATCTCTCAGAAGGGAGAACTTCTGGCTACCGTAGGAGACAAAGATAAGGAAGAAGCCCTTCCTATCATCAAAGAATTTGCCGCTTTAGGTTACACCATCTGGGCAACTCAAGGAACGGCTGAATTCTTAAAGAATCAGCAAGTTGCTGTTAAAGAAATAGCTAAGATTCATCAAGGAAAGCCTAACGTATTGGATTTAATTCACAGTGGAAAATTAGCTTTTGTAATGAACAGCTTGACTAAGGGAAAACAACCGGAGCGTCATGGTTTTCAAATACGTAGAGCTGCTGTAGAATTTAATATCCCTTGCTTAACATCACTGGATACCTGTAAGGGTCTATTGAGTGTAGTACAGCAGGATGAGAAGGACTTACCTGTTAAAGCGTTACAAGAGTATTAAGAAAAATAGGCGCCAAAAGTAAAGATAAGTTGATTCATACGGGGGACTGAATGATATGATTAATGGGCAAGAAAAAGTGATTATAGCGTTAGATTATCCAAATTGGAAAGAAGCCGAAAAGCTTGTATTACAAATACCTGAAGTAAAGTATTATAAGGTGGGTTTGGAGCTATACTTGGCCAGTAGAGGAGAAGCGGTACAAAATTTAAAGAAGTTAGGTAAGAAGGTTTTTCTAGATCTGAAGTTTCATGATATACCTAACACGGTTGCCCAAGCTTGTTGCCAAGCTGTAGATCAAGGAGCTGATATTCTTAATGTCCATGCTTTAGGGGGAAAAGAAATGATGGCTAAAAGTGCTAGTGCTGTACAGGAACAGGCCTTAAAGCAAAAGAGGGAAAAGCCTCTCCTGATAGCGGTAACACTATTAACCAGTATGAATGAGGATGATTTGCAAGGTGTAGGCTTGAGCGGAGTAGAACAGTCGGTAGGAAGGTTAGCTCATTTGACCAAGGAAGCAGGTTTAGACGGAGTAGTAGCTTCTCCCCGAGAAATAAAATTAATCAGAGAAAAATGTGGTAAAGATTTTAAGATTATCTGCCCCGGTGTTCGTCCAACCTGGGCTGCTAAAGGTGACCAAAAACGAGTGTTAACACCGAAGGAAGCCTTAGCTTTAGGAGCAGATTTCTTAGTGATCGGGAGGCCCATTACTAAAGCAGACAACCCCCGAGAAGCCGCCCAAAGAATCCTCGAAGAGGTACAGTGAAACTTACGTCAGGGGTATTTTACCTGATAGTTAGTTGAACCAATCAGGGTAATACTGTCCGTCATCTGAAATTATGTAAGCAATAAAAGTACGGACAGTAATAGCGTGGTACAGTGAAACTTCCGTCAGGGGTGTCTTTTCCCCTGATGGTTAGTTGAACCAATCAGGGTGATACTGTCCGTTATCTGAAATTATGCAAGCAATAAAAGTACGGACAGTAATAGCGTGGTACAGTGAAACTTCAATCAGGGGTATTTTACCTGATAGTTAGTTGAACCAATCAGGGTAATACTGTCCGTCATCTGAAATTATGTAAGCAATAAAAGTACGGACAGTAATAGCGTGGTACAGTAAAACTTCCATCAGGGGTGTTTTTCCCCTGATGGTTAGTTGAACCAATCAGGGTAATACTGTCCGTTATCTGAAATTATGCAAGCGATAAAAGTACGGACAGTAATAGCGTGGAAAAGTGAAAAGGAGGCCGAAAATGGAACGTGAAGATATTTTAAATATATTTAAGGATAATAAGGCAATGTTAGAAGGTCATTTTCTTTTAACGTCTGGAAGGCACAGCAATCAATATTTGCAATGTGCTTTAGTTTTACAGAAACCTTCCGTAGCTGAAAAACTCTCTCAAGAGCTCTGCAAAAAAATTGAGGAGCAAAACGTCGATATTGTTATCGGACCGGCAATAGGAGGCATTACCTTTGCTTATGAGATGGCTCGCCAGTTAGGAGCACTAGCATTATTTGCTGAAAGGGAAGAGGGAGCAATGACCTTGCGCCGCGGTTTTACCATAGCTCCGGGAGCCAGGGTTTTAGTAGTAGAGGATGTTATAACTACAGGTGGTTCTGTACGGGAAGTTGTGGAGTTAGTTAAGAAACTGGGGGGACAGGTTGTAGGTGTTGCCTCCTTAGTAGATCGAAGCAATGGAAAAGTTGAATTCGGCTGCCCTTTTACTAGTCTACTTCCTATAGAAGTAGTGTCATATTCTCCTGAGGATTGTCCTTTATGTAAAGAAGGAAAACCCATAGTTAAACCAGGTTCCAGAAAGGTAAAGAAGTAAAGTGAAACTCTATCAGGGTATTTTACCTGATAGCTAGTTGAACCAATCAAAGTAGTATTAACCAGTATCCTTTTAAGGTCCTCCAATGACAGTATTGTAATCGGAGGGCCTTTTTGTGCCTAAATCCTACAGCTGCTTTTGTGGCAGCCGCAGGGAAATGATTATGCTTACGAGCCCGATTGCGAGAAAGGCTATTCTTCCTGCAATAAAAGCAGAGGTGAATGCAAACTCATGTTCTCCCATATAGAGGGGTAGAGTCACAGAGCTCCCCATGATGTCCAGATATGTGGGAAGTGGGACCCGGAAAACACCGACAATCAAAACTACTGCCAGCAGAATGTAAACCTTTACAGCTTTTCTGTTCCCCAGAAGCATTGCTGCTCCAAACAGCAGAAAGGACGGCGGCAAAAGAAGCAGAATGCCGCACCAAAGCAAGGTGCCAAAGGATGTATAGTCAAAAACCAGTCCGTAGAAGGCAAGACAGACGATAATGGATAGGATAGTGGCAATCAGGAAAGCACATGCTATTGCGCCATAGCGCAGGAGTTTATATGTTGAGGCCGGCAAGGGTGTAGCACTTATGATAGCTGCTGCACCATATTCCGCTGAGGAAAACTGCCGGGCGCATAAGGCTAGCAGCAGGACAAACAGAAGTGGTGATAAGGAGGAGATATAAGTGCAAAACGTCCAGGGAGAAAAGGGAGCAGTGTACAGCGTGCCAAAGATAACGGTACTACGCAGCAGAGAAAAGCAGTAGGCAAGTGTTGTCGCCAGAAGCAGCAGATAGGCCCGGGAACAGACAAGCCTCCTGAATTCATAGTAAAATATTGTTTTCTTACGCAAGCTTAAGCACCTCCTTAGTTAGTTCTGTTACGGACAAAAAGTCATCATATGTTATGCAGTTGCCCAAGTATGATTGATATAGCTCCGACAGCTTATTCTGAAAAGCTTCCGGCCCGCCTACAGCTGTTTCAGCCTTCAACAGTCCGAGGGGCATAATGTCATACAATCCTATACTATTTAAAGAGGACATTACGTTGGATGCGTCATTAGCCGAAAGCTTTGCCAGGTATTCGGGGTTTTGTATATAGAAGGCATTTTTATATGTATCCCAGTTATTGTGCCACTCGTTGATGTAATGTTCATTTGCATAATCTGCTCCAAAATAGTACTCCATGAATCGGTAAGTGCTGTAGCAGGTGATACCTTCCGCAGACCAGTAGGAAGTACCGTCATATATTGGACAGGTTGCAAGCCCCCACCACTGGTGGGCAAGTTCGTGAACCAGTACGTCTACGCCGCCTCCCGAGTGGGGAGCGTCCGATTCATTGGGAAGATAACCCGCCACAGCAAAGGAGGTTTCATCCATGGCACTTATATTCCCAAAAGCGCCTCCGCCACAGAAAGAAGCGGGAAGCTCCAGAACAGTCAGGTGATCCTCATAGGGCAGGGGACCGAAGGTCTTCGTAAAATAATCTATGGCTGCCTTCATGACGTTGATAGTATCCATGTTGGCTATGGCCCCGTCCTGCTTCGCAAAATACTTAAACTTTATGTTCAGACCGCCCGCTTCAAAAATCTTTGTGTGATACTCGGCGGCATCCAGTCCGGTGCGTTCAATACCGGAGTTGGTAGAAAACTGCCACTTTGTCTTGCCGTTTACCGTTTCACCTTTTTCTCCTTCCACCCTTGTAAAAACGGGCTCCAGATGTTCATCAAGATATAATGTACCCGTAAAGCTGCAATTATCGGCAGCCGTCGTATCAGCGCTCGGTGAAAATCCTGTCGATGGCAAAGAAATATATTCATCGCATATGCCAAAAGTTGGATTTTGGCCCAATGTCCCGTTATTCTGTACTTTGCCTGAATAACGAAGCTCAACCTCATATTCCGAAGAGTCAGGCAACTCAATCCTCCATGTGGCATTACCGCCTTCCTCAGCATCATCCCGAACTGCTTCGGCAGGCTGGTTGTTAACCAGTGCATCCTTAATCGTATAGCCGGTATTCACAAGCACCGAAAGGTGCTGCGCTTCCTCGGTGAGGTTTTGCAGGATATATAGAGCCTTTCCCGTTACTGTACGGCTAGTGGTATCAATAGAGAGTTCCACATTTTTGTCTGTCAGCAGCAGATTTGTGTTTCCCTCTTCCTCACTGCCTGAAACAAACATTGCAATGCCGGTTCCGGAATCGTAGGTCGCTCCGTAGTCTAGGGGGATACTGTCGTCAAATATCGGTTCCCCGGCATAGCTTACGCCCGACAGAACAACCGCAATTGTAAAAAATACAGGTATCCAGGCACGACGTGCGTTACTGAGAAAAGAGCCCCAAAAACCGCGTTCGTATCGTCTGAGGGAGCACATTCCGAAAAACCACACACTCAGTGCTGTCAGCATACAGAAGAGGCGGTTCCACAGGATCAGATCTATCTGAAACTGGTTGCTTATCAGATCGGAAAAACCGGCAGCGTTGGTTTGAACCCAAAACAGCAGATAACTGGGATTCAGATCATACTGGTACTCAAGGAGATTGGAAAGAATGATCAGGCCCACCATGATGACAAAGGCAGCATCGACCCGCCTTAAAAGTAGATACAAACCTGATGACAACAGGATGGAAAGCACCAGCGCTCCAAGAAAAATCAGATACCAGGACGCGGCAAAGGCATCTGCCTGAAAATATATTCCAGTTTTTATAAGCGCATAAGGAAGGGCAAATAGCGTTACAATAAGGGCTGTAATAACGGCAGCGCAGATAAGAGCCAGTGTACGGCGAAGCTGATAAAAAATCGGGTCTGTACTTGTAAGGACGATACTGTCCGTTTTATTCTTATAGTCCCTGTGAAACTGTGTCAGGGTAAGTAGAGTAAAAAACAGAGCGCCCAAAAATGCGCTGTTTTTCGCCGCTTCCAAAATATATGCATCTGAGGCGGTTCTTCCTGCGGAATTGAGGCAAAACCACAAAGCTCCTACTGTTGTGCTTGCAATAAAGAGCATAGTGACCCGCTCACACAGCAGCCGCCTTACCTCCCGTAAAAATTTAGCAAGAGGATTCATGCACATTCCCTCCCCTCCATAAGGGCTATGTAGGCAGTTTCCAGAGAACCTGTGTTTTTGGCAGTCATCAGTTCCTCTGGAGTTCCCTTATAGAGAATCTCGCCGTTGTGCAGGACTATAAGGTGGTCGCATGCAGACTGAACGTCTTCTATGATATGGGTGGACAATATAACCAAACTGCTTTTGGCTGTATCGGCAAAAAGATTACGGAAAGCAACCCGCTCCGCCGGGTCAAGGCCGACGGTCGGTTCATCAAAGATCAGCAATTTCGGGGTACCCAAAAGAGCTTGTGCAATGCCTACTCGTTGTTTTTGTCCGCCCGACAATGTCCGGATCTTTGCTTTGTACTTGTCCTGCAGATGCGTAAGCGCAATAACCTTGTCGATTTCCTTCTTTGCTCCCTTTTTGTCAAGGCATTTGAGAGCCGCCATATAGTCCAGAAACTGCGCTGTTGTCAGGTCCTCAAAAAGCCCGAATTCTTGGGGAAGGTAGCCGAGACTTGATTTGAGCGCTTTTTCCTGTTTTAGAAGCGGTAGTTTGTTAAGCAAAATTTCACCGGAGCTTGGCAAAAGGTTGGCTGTCAACAGTTTCATTAGGGTACTTTTACCCGCACCGTTAGGTCCGACAAGGCCAATCAAGCTGGGACTGGCAAGCATAAGGCTTATATCCTTAAGAGCAGTCTTTCCACCTTTGTACGTTTTGTTTATGTTTTTTAGTTCAATTTTCAAAAAAAACAACTCCATTCTTAGGTGATAGCTATAAGCATAGCATCTAAGAATGGAGTGATTATGAAACCCATATGTAGCAGATATGAAATTCAGAAATTTATGGTAAAACGCATTCCCTCAGGAGACGTCATTGGCTCAAAGCTGTAGTTTAGCTCAAGTAAGTGCAAAATAGAGTCTGTAATGTATAGTCCAAGACCGTTACCCCCTGTAGCGCGGTTCCGGGAATCATCCGGTCTGTAAAACGGGTCAAACAATTGGGACAGATGATCTTCCGGGATGGGTGTGCATTCATTTTCCACAACGAGGCTGCGACCTTTACAATATACGGATAATTTTCCTCCTGGAACAGTATATTGGACGGCATTGGAAAAGATGTTGGAAAGTGCCTTGCCCAGCAGCTTTGGTGGCAGCGTAACAGGAAACGATGCGCTCCAGTCAATATACAGGGTAAATCCTTTGGCACGGGCAACGGTAACGTAAGGTTCGATTATTTCCGCGCAAATGCTCTCTATACTTTTTGTAACGCTGGCTTCAGTCACATCCTCCAGATGCGAGGCATCCAGAATCTCACGTAGCATATCCGAAAGATTATCCAATAATTTTTTACATTTTGGAAGCCATTCACCGTGATTTTTATACTTGCCGATATTTAATATCATATTGTCCATAATAACACTTACGGCGGTAACCGGCGTTTTTAGCTCATGGGAGGCAGCCCACAGAAAATTGGTTTTTGCCCGTTCCACGGCGCCAACCTTTTTTAGTTCTATTTCAAGAGATTCTATTGTTCCCAGCAAATTTTCATAAAGGTTATTAACATTGGTGGCCAAGGTGCCGATTTCATCTTTTGTAACGACGTTGCATTGTGCGTCCCGCTCTAGCGCAATCATAGAGTGAGTCTCTTGGGAGATTGCCTTGATCGGACGTGTAATAGTGCGGGCATATAGTAGTGAGAATATGATGGCGATGATAATGCAAAGGAAAAGAGATATGGGTAACAAGGATACGATTACTTGAACGGCCTGATCGACTGGTGCCAGAGTAAGGGCCGCCGTAAGCGTACCCTCTTCACCGGCTATGGTAAAATTTCGCTGTACTTCAATGGTTTTGGAACCAGCCTCCCCGCTTGAAACGATCCCGGTGAACGTACCGTCGTTTTGAGAGCTGGTACCGCTGACTGTAACCGAGGTTGAGGCAGTATCGCTGATGATCTGTACCCCATTGTTATCTGCTATAGTAACGATTTCAATTGTATCACTGTTGTTCGATATATCCTCTTCATTTCCAGCACTTGTTTTTATTGAGTCTGATTCATTGATCTCGGTAATGACACCACTGTTCCATGTTAACATGGAGTAAGAGTTATTTCCTATCTTGATAATCAGATTCACCTGAAGAGTATCCGCATACTGGGCCATCAGGGCAATGATTTCGTCACGCTTCGCGGTTTTCAGCTGTTCCACAAATTTATCCGTCTGTTCCTTTAGTTCCTGCTGCTTTTGATTTATATAAACTTTGGGCATGAGATTATATACCAAACCATTAGCCAAGAGAGCGATCATCACCAGCAGAGCCAAGGTATATAAAAAGATCTTGGTAAAAATTTTCATCGTTCATCCTCCAGCTTGTAGCCCACGCCAGTAACGGTGTTGATGCAATCAATGTTAAGTTTTTTACGAAGATTTTTGATATGAGAATCCACGGTCCTGTCAAAGACAGGCCTGTCTTCTCCCCACAACTCATCCAGAATGCGTTCACGGGAAAGTACCTGGCCTTTATGTTCTACCAGCAGCCGCAGAAGCATGATTTCTCTTGGCGTGATGTCTATGGGCCCATCTGCACCTTCCGCCGTGTATCCGTTAAAGTCTACCGTAATATCCTTGTGCCGCCATATGTAGGAAACATCGCCGGGCTTTCCGCGCCGTAACAGGGCCTCGACTCTTTTTTCAAGCAGGACGATAGAAAAAGGCTTGGTCACATAATCGTCCGCCATGCCATTGAAACTTGCGATTTGAGTGTACTCATCACCAATAGCTGTGAGCATGATAACCGGTACATTGCTCGTCTTGCGTAGTTCATGAAGTACCGCTAATCCCGTGAGTTTGGGCAGCATAATGTCCAGCAGAACAAGATCATAAGAGTCTCCCTTACTTAATAACAAGGCCTCTTCGCCGTCATAGGCAGGAGTGACTTTATATCCTGCTTCTCTGAAATATTCACAAACACCTTCGCTAGTGTCACGGTCGTCCTCCACCACAAGCAGTTTCATGGGGTGAATCACTCCTTTTGGGCAGCATAGTAATTTCTTGGAAGATAGATTATCACATTAATATTAACATGAAAATGTGTATTGAATATGAAATTGGAATTAAAAGGTCAGAAGAATAATATAGAGAAACGGCTCAATTAAATGCACCTCAAAAATTACTAATATTAGTAGGTGCATTTTTATTATGAAGAATTCCTATAGTGTACTAAAATAGATAAATAACCCCACCTTCCTTGATAAGATGGGGTTATGTTACATATGAAAGTCAGTCATTAAGATTTGTCATCAATAACCAAACCGCGAATATCGAGATTGGATGCTTTAGAGTCAATTTTTAAGCTTTGAAAAGCTTGTAAAAGTTGATGCATCATCCCTTCCTTAGGCTTAAATAACTGGTTTAATAGCAAAAGTCTATAGTTATCCTTTTGTTTCCAGACTTCTTTATCTAAGTACATAATTTTATTATCCAGCAGTTCAATTCCTACCTTCTTTAAAGGTGATCTGTATTTGAAGGGAATTTGTTTTATTTCATGGGCTAAATTTGTTCCTGCAGCTTTATCAAATGCTTCTAATGATAAAATAGTTTCATTATATTTATTGATCACGTCCTCTAGACTGTTGGTAGGGTTTTGAGTAATTGAGTCAAAATCTGTTATAGCCTTTATCAGGGCTTGTTTATTACGGTGAAAAGTTTTGAAATCTTTTTTTAATTCTTTTATTTTCTCATAGTAAATATCATAATCTAACAGCTGGTTTTCATGGGGATAAGCTGTTTTATTTTGCAGGTTAGCCGCCGGAGAAAGGGGTTCTATCTCTTCTACCTGCTGGGGAGTTGTTAAACGATTAACATGACTAGACCGAATTCGACTACTTTTTAGGGAGGAAACACGGGAAATTTTACTCATATCTGTATCACCTCAATGCAGAATTAGAGATTAGTTGGTATAATTATACTATTAGTTGCCTATTTAATAAAATGTTATTTATTTAGAAGAACCTAAATCAAAGGAGGATAAGCAAAATGAAAGTTGTAAATATTCTTGAAGCTATGAAAAACACTCCCATCGATCCGGAAGTAGGAATTGCAGTAGTTAAAGGGGTAGAAGAACCGGGAGTGAGCATTGGTTTAGCTGTAGTAAAGGACAGTATTCGTCCCCATTATCAAAAAGTTAGTGATGAGATTTATTATGTAATAAAGGGGCAGGGAAGAGCAACAGTTGGTGAGGAAACCCAAGATGTAAAAGAAGGGGATGTAGTAGCTATTCCTAAAGGTACAGTTCATAGTATTGTAAACACAGGAGAAGAACCCTGCTTAATTTTATTCTCAACGGGACCTAAATTTGATCCGGAAACAGACAGATTTTTTCCTGACGAAGAATAGGTTGGAGGGAAGAAGATGAAAATAGCTAAGAAAATTACTGAACTAATCGGTAATACACCCATGTTAGAATTCAATAACTTTACAAGTTCAGAAAACCTTCAGACAGGAATAATAGGGAAATTGGAGTACTTTAACCCTTTAGGAAGTGCTAAAGACCGAGTTGGATATGCTATGCTGAAGGATGCTGAAGAAAAGGGTTTACTTACAGCTGATACTGTTATTATAGAGCCTACCAGTGGTAATACGGGAATAGGGCTGGCTTTTACTGCAGCTTCTTGCGGGTATAAGTTGATTCTCACCATGCCGGAGACCATGAGTCAGGAAAGAATTAAGCTCTTAAAAGCTTTAGGTGCAGAAATAGTTCTTACTCCTGGTAACACAGGCATGAAAGGAGCCATTGATAAGGCGAATGAACTGGCCCACGAGTATCCCAAGGCCTTTATACCACAACAGTTTACAAATAAAGCTAACCCCGCTGCTCATAAGGCAAGTACAGGTAAGGAAATTTGGAGAGATACAGCAGGGAAAATAGATATATTTGTAGCTACTGTAGGAACAGGCGGTACTATAACCGGGGTAGGGGAGTATTTGAAAAGCCAGAATCCTCAGATACAGATAGTTGCTGTAGAACCTTATAATTCCGCAGTCCTTTCTGGAGAAGAACCAGGCCCTCATAATTTACAGGGAATTGGGGCAGGATTTATTCCTGAAGTCCTTAATGTAGATATTATCGATGAAATAATTAAAGTGCGGGATGAGGAAGCTTATAGTACTTGTCGTAAATTGGCCAAGAAAGAAGGACTTCTTGTAGGTATATCTTCCGGTGCTGCAGTATTTGCTGCCTCTGTTCTGGCTAAAAAAGCAGAGAATAAGAATAAAATGATAGTAGCCTTACTTCCTGATACAGGTGAAAGATATCTATCTACAGAACTTTTTTCTTAGTAAAAACAATGGGGTAACTACTGTTCGGTTATACTGGACTTATTTTCCTGAAGATAATACAATAATAAGGTGAAATAATCAGTTATTGGAGTTATAAAAATAATGAAGCAGAATAAACTTTATTTAAACTATGCAGAACATTTACAGCAAAGATATGGAGAAAAAGTATATAAGTTGCCCATAAACTTGCCGGGAACATGTCCTAATCGTGATGGTACTGTGGGTTATGGAGGATGTATCTTCTGTGATGAGGAAGGTTCAGGCTTTGAATGTCTGTCTAATACTTTGGCGGTTGAAAAGCAGTTAGCAGAAAACAAGGCATTCTTTAAGAAACGCTTTAATGCCCAAAAGTTCATTGCCTATTTTCAGGCCTTTACTAACACTTATTTACCCTTGGAAGACTTCAAAAGAAACATTCGTGCTGTTAGTGAGAGTGAAGATTTAGTAGGAATATCTATATCCACGCGGCCTGATTGTATTAATGAGCAGTATTTAGAATTCTTAGCAGAAATCAGCAAAGAAAAATCTTTGGATATTACCATTGAGTTAGGGTTACAAACTGTTAATTATCATGCCTTACAGCAAATAAATAGAGGTCATACTTTAGCCGAGTTTATAGATGCAGTTATGCGCATTAAAAAGTATAAGTTTGCAGTATGTGCCCATGTAATTCTTAACCTTCCTTGGGACAATGAGTTGGATGTTGTAGAGAACGCTAAAATAATATCCGCTTTAGCTGTAGATTATGTTAAATTACACTCTCTATATGTAGTGAAAAACACTAAGTTAGGCGAATTATATAGGGATAATAAAATTACAATAATTAGTTTGAATGAATATATTGAAAGAGTCATTTTATTCCTAGAATACTTGCAGCCTGGCACAGTTGTTCAACGTTTAGTGGGAAAAGGCCCTCAAGGAAATCTATACTTTTGTAATTGGGATACTAGTTGGTGGAAAATAAAAAGCTTAATAGAAGAAAAAATGGAGGCAAAAGGTACCTTTCAGGGGAAAAAATTTGATTATTTAAATGGCAAAGCAGTTAAGTCGATGTTGTAGACAGAGCAACTAATAATCTTAGTTTTTTCTTTAAAGAAAGGGGAGAGCGAAATGCAGGATTACTGTCCGTGGGACAATACCTGGAAGGATCAGGTGATTTTCGTCATGACACCTTTTGCTGCTAGTGAAGCTCCTGTAGAAATGCCTGCTACTTTTACTTACCCTGTTTTTCTATCTGTTTTTCATAAGAGGCTGAAGGAAAAAGAGTTTTGGCAGTCAGTAGCTGGAGCCATGGTTTATGTGTTAGGACACTGTCCCGAACATCCTCAAACTCCTGCTTACATATATTGGTTAAACCAATATAATAATAAAATCAAAGAAGAGCTAATTTTTGATGGTACAGAACAGGTTCTGAAGGGTAATTATGATACTGCTGTCTGGCTTTTACAGGCTGCGGTACTACTGAACCCGGAGCAAGTAGAGGCCCATTACAATTTGGCCTTAGCCTATTACCAAATTGGCTTATCTTTACAAGAGGATGAAGAAGTGACAGAAAGAAAGGGCTGCCTGAAGCAGGCAGAAAAATATTTAAAAAATGCAGCGACACTAGATCCTGAAGGGAGCCTTATCAATAACTATCTAAATGATATCCATCAACAATTAGGACTGTATGATCAGGAGTATTACACTTGAAATAAGGAAAAAGTGAAGGAGGTTTAATATGAGTTTTAAAGGTTATGTACAAGTCTATACAGGGAATGGGAAAGGAAAAACCACAGCTGCCATAGGTTTAGCTATACGTGCTCTTGGAGCAGGGAAAAAAGTATTATTTATGCAATTTATGAAGGCCAAAAGTTATAGCGAACACAAGATATTGCCTGAAATATCTCCTAATTTAACCCTAGAAACCTTGGGCAAACCTTTTTTTGTGATGAAGGAAGGTAGTATGCCTGAAGAAGAACTGGAAAAATGGAAAGACAAAGTTGTGATTTTTCCGCCTGGACAACCTCCTCAGGAATATGTAGAACTTGTTTCTAATGGTATTAATAAAGCGAAAGAAGCCCTTACTACTGGTGAGTATGATTTAGTTATACTGGATGAACTAAATGTAGCCCTTCATTTTGATCTTGTTAAATGGGAGCAAGTTAAAGATTTAATTGACAGCAAAAGGGAAGATGTAGAACTAGTTATGACAGGGCGTGGGGCAACTGAAGAATTAATAGAAAGTGCCGATTTAGTAACGGAAATGCGGGAAGTAAAGCATTATTATACGAAGGGTGTCATGGCTAGAATTGGCATTGAGAATTAAGGCAGGAGCTATTAGTAAGATCCAGGAGACGGTGTAGTGTAAACTGCACCGTTTTTTGTTACTTTTCAGTAGATACATTAAAATATTACTAAATTAGAAGAATAGCAAAAAAGTTGTAGTAAGTATCAAGAGTAGACAGAAAACAGCGGCTACAGAGGTATTTAGCTCTGCGACCGCTGCCTTCAACACCTGTTCATTAGGCTTAGCCTAAGGACAGGGAGTTTTGCTTTATTTGATTTATAACAAATTCATATTCATGAGTTGGCCCATATTCATTGCATCTTTACGTGCGGCTAAGCTCCATGTAGGTGCATTAACTTCGGGGATCCGCTTAATATTTTTTATAATAAGATTATTGCGGTAAAAATTATTTTCAGCTTGTTCAGTTTCCTGCATATAGGCCAAGGCTGCTGCAATTACGGCTACAACTTCTTCTTCGCTTTCATCTGCTTTTATTGTCTCGTGAGGAGTAGGGAGAGAAGGTTGTTTGGCTTGTTTATTGGTAGAATCAAGAATGTATCCAAGTAATTTAATACAGGCGATTAACAGGATTAAAATACTGAAAACAACGCCTATACCTATTACTGCAACGATTAAGCCAAATTTCAGCAAGGGAAATCCCTCCTTTATTTAATGAATATTCTGTATATATAACATATTCACTTGCAGATAAAATATAACAAATAAAATCTAATATTTTACAAAAAAACTAATATCTATGTGGTGCTTCGTTTTTTTTTAAAAGAGTCATTAATAGGATACCTGCTAAAAAACCGCCGATATGGGCCCACCAGGCAACAGTGTTGCCCATGATTCCCAAGCTTGATATTCCGTTGAAAACTTGCATGAGAAACCAGACCAGAAGGAAGAAGACCGCTGGAATATCACGAATGGTTACAAAGAAGAAGATAAAAATTAAGGAAGTTATTCTTGCCCGAGGGAAGGTGATAAAATAAGCTCCCAGAACGCCGGCGACAGCACCGCTTGCTCCAATGAGAGGTATGGGAGAAAGGGGATCGGTTAGGGCATGAGCTAGGTTAGCCAAGATACCTGTGGCTAAGTAGAATAATAAAAAACGACCAGGGCCTAGCTTATCTTCCACATTATCTCCAAAGATCCAGAGATAAAGCATATTAAAGATAACGTGGAACCAGCTTCCATGCAGAAAAATAGAGGTAATAAGGGGTAGATGTAATAAACCTGGCCAGGATAATACTTGTAATTGTTCCGTTAAATGAATGGGAGTAAAAGCGTAATTAAGAATTATTCTTTCCAGTTCAAATTGTGTACTGGTATATTGGCGCAAGAAAATATATAGATTAATGATAATTAAACTTATTGTAATAAGAGGAAAAGACCGAGAACGAGTGCTGTCGCGTAGAGGAATCATATTCTTACCTCATTTCTAATAGTTTCACCTTTTTATCCTACCCTATATAGCCAAGGATTAAAACAAAAAACTAAGGCTCTAATCAGAGCCAAAGCCTTAGTTGCCACTATTTTTTTGACTTAACTTGTTTGCAATGATATATCCATTGTTCTTCTTTAGAATCGACTTTTACACTTGTGAATTTAATAGTTGCTTTAGGAATGCGATATTTTTTAATACTATAAATCCATTCCTTCATTAATCTTCCTCCTTAGTTGTCCTTTGATATGAGAAAAATTTTTTCACCTTACCATCCTTTTATTACATTGTAACCGTCTGTAATTTCTTCTTAAAATAGAAAAGAGAAAACGGACAGTAACATCCTGATTGGTTCAACTAAACTATCAGGAAAAAACACCTGATAGAAGTTTCACTCTACCACGTAGTAACTGTCCGTAAGATAAAAGTAAGTATGAGAGAAAACGGACAGTAACATCCTGAT
>JAHDSB010000147.1 GCA_018433015.1 Clostridia bacterium
AGCATATCCGGCCTCTTTCAACTTCCTTAAAATCTGCTCTAAAGAAGCAAAAGTATCTAAAAAGGCTCCACTACCGATATTGCTTTCTCCGGGAGGATAGTTATAGAAAATTAGGGCAATTTTTTTATCTTTATTAGCTTTTTTTCTTAATTTAACCCAGGCTAAAGCTCTCTGACAAAGCTGCTCTGCCCGTTCATCCATTAATGCCAACGCACCAAATTGCCCACCTGCTGCAGATAATGCCCCTATAGGATATGTCTCAATACATCCATCTAATTCCGGCAAAAATATAGAAATTAAAAATTCTCCCGATTTAGCTCCCTGCAGATCTTCTTGCCATTCTGCAGTGGTGCGTTTAGTTAAGAAGAAAGGATGAAGTACGGGGACATTCAATTCTTCCAGATATTCTACCGCCTTCTCTGCATCTCCTCCCACAGGTCCTTGCCCTAAGCGAAAGGCTAAAAAGTTTATCACTACATCTACCTGTTCCTCCGGGGAAGACTGCAGAATCTCCCGCAGCTTCTGTAAATCTCCATCTAAAATTCTCGTCATGGCAATAGGTATAACATTAAAATGTTTCCTTAGTTTCTCTAAAAATTGACCTATGACAGGAAAAGTATCCACAGGATAATTATTGTGATTGAATAGCAAACCTAGCCAAGGCTTATCAGGAGACACCTTGTTTTCTCTCTTATACTCGTCTATATTTTCATAAATTTTACGTGTGTCCGGATCTAAGATACAAATATCCTCAATAACATTAGGAGGCTGGGGGACAGGCATATCTTCACACCCCAGATATTCCCTACCTAAAAGATACAGCATATTACAAATATTTTCTTCACTGCAGAAACGCCAATATTTCCCTAACCATTGGGAATGAGGCATATTCTGGGCATCACCTTGGAACCTAGTTTTTCCACCCATTGCACTTGGATTATTTAATCTGATAATATGTCCCGGGAAATTTTGCAGTTTTTCTGCTAATTTCAACCTAAAATCCTGAGGAGCACCCATCAAATCTAACAGCACAATATCAACTTCAGCTAAGCTGTTAAATATTCCCCTCATGCTTTCCTCGGAAAGGGTTTCCTTTCCGATATAAAAAAGATCCACATGGAAATATTCTTTTCCTTTTTCTTTCTGCCACTTTTCTTGTATTTTTCTGACCTGTTCTAAAGCTGTAGAAGCTACAGAAATAATACTAATATTCATATTTTCCTCCTGGAAATCTAATATGGCCCAGCTAACCATCAGTGGTGGATAAATAACACCCCACTGATAGAAGTTTCACTTTATCTCACAACACTGCCATTCAATACACTGCTTCGCGCACCCGTTTTGTTAAATTCTGCGCTTGTAAATCTTCGATGCGGTAGTACTCGCCACCTAAAGTTTGACATAATTCTCGGGCCAAACCTAAAGGTATAAAGGAACTTTCCATATCTAACACTAGGGATTTAATGGGAGAACGCCTAATATATTGAGCTACATGCAAGGCACTTTGCACAGGATCACTGCCTTTATCGGCACTATTAGCCCGGCCATCAGATACTAACACCATAACAGGTACTATATCAGGATCTTTTACTAGTTCCCCTAACAATATCTCATAGGCCAGGGTCAATCCTTGAGCCAAAGGAGTTCTTCCCCCTGTAGGAAGTTTAGCAAGTCTTTTATACGCTAACTCCACACTTTTAGTAGGCTGCAATAAAAGCTCTGCTCTATCTTTACGGAAAGCTACCATACCTACCCGATCTCTTTTTCTATAAGCATCCAACAATAGAGAAAGAACGGCACCTTTTGTAGCTGTCATCCGCTCCTGAGCTCCCATGGAACCGCTGGCATCTACTACAAACAGTATAGTATGGCCGATGCCCTTTTCCCTGATTTTAGTACGTATATCCTGTTTTTCCACAATTAAGGCCTTACCCCGCTTATTTCTGCGCTTTTGATAGGGAGCCGCAGCCCGCAAAGTTGCAGCAAAAGCTAGATCATAATTTTCCCCTCTGGGCATGGTGCTACCCACATAACGACCTCTGTTTTCTTGGGTCTTACTGAGGGATCTCCGCCCGGAACCTTTACGCAATATTTTGTCGGGTGTTGTGGTTAACTGCTTAACAGCAAAGGTCTTACCAATATCAGCAATAATATCTTCCGGACTATCTGTGGAACTACTTGGGGACTCTATCTCTTC
>JAHDSB010000057.1 GCA_018433015.1 Clostridia bacterium
ATATCAGCGGAATTGTCGTAATAAAAGACGGATACATAGCTTTTGAAAAATATTATAAGGGATATGGCCCAAATAATACTCAACATATAGCATCTGTAACGAAAAGCATTATTTCTGCTCTCATCGGCATTGCCATTAAAGCAGGATATATTAAAAGTGTTGACCAGTTAGTGCTAGATTTTTTCCCGGAATATGTTCCGAATGTAGAAAATGGAAATAAAAATAAAATAACCATACGTCATCTTCTTACTATGACAGCCCCCTATCCTTTTGAAAACTGGCATGAACCTCTAGATAAGCTATGTACATCCCCTGATTGGACGAAATATACACTGGATATGTTGGGACAAAACGGCAGCATTGGAGTCTTTAAGTATTCTACCGCAGGGGCACACTTACTTTCAGCAATCATCACTCGCTGTACAGATAAAAGTGCACGTGAGTTTGCCAATGAACGCCTGTTTAAACCTATCGGCATGAAAGTAATTCCAAACTATGAAATGAAATCATTTGGTTATGATGATTTATTTGGAAAAAATATAAGGGGATGGGTAACTGATCCCGCCGGTAACTCTACAGGAGGCTGGGGACTTACACTTACTCCCCATGATATGGCCCGTTTTGGCTTCTTATATCTGAATCATGGAATTTGGAATAAAAAACAGATCATCCCAAAGGCATGGATTGACGAATCAATAGCTTTTAATCCAAATAACTACGGTTATCTATGGTGGTTATTCAAGGAAAATAATATTTTTGCATACGCTGCAATGGGTGATGGCGGCAATACTATTTGCTGCATCCCAGAAAAAGATATGGTTGTATCAATTGCATCGGAATTTGTAATGAACCCTCGTGATAGATGGACATTAATTAAAGACCATATTGTTCCTACTGTAACAGATTAATTTATCTATAACTTCTATAAATAACTTAAAATCCGCTGATCCACGACTATTTTATCGATGATTGTAATTGTTCAAGCAAAGATTTCTCTTTTTTATATAACACAATAATTTGTTGGCTCATACTTTTCAATAGGTTTTTATCACCTGTTTCTCCTAATATCCACATTGAATCAGCAAGTAAATCCCATTCCTCGGCTAAAGAAATATATTGGCTACCAATTTCACCAAGTCCCTTGTTAACTAAAATAGTATTTGCTTCTATCAAAAATTGTCCATACATTTTTCTGAAAATGCCACCACCAGTTCCGCCATCTTTACTGATTTGAAAATAGTTTGTTATACCTGCTACTTTCAATTTTTGATTATCATATTTACTCCACTTTACTATTTCTTTTGAAAACTTCATTATTCCATTAAGTCCTAATAAATTAGCAGGTGGATTAAGCATACTCTCACATGTTTCATTTATGGCACTGGTAATAACATCTGTAACAATTGAAGTAAATCCTGTAAAATCAAATTCAAGATATTTATTATTAGCTGGAAATGGTCTAAAATGACTATTCCGAGCCAATAGCATTTCGTCATAGCTCACTATGTGATAATCCTCCGCAATATCACCTCGTGGTGTTCGTATCGGGTAATTACAGTTATCTCTGTCACTAACATAAAAAATCTGTCTTTCTTCATCGTATCCGAATAGTACAACTGCATGTCCACCAAAATGGCTATTTTCATCAAGACCAAGATATTTCAAAAAAGGCATATCGGTATAAACTAAGACAGGTTTAGCTTCATCAATCATTTTTTTTGTTTGTGAAAATGCAATACTATAGCTTTTCGGCTTCTTACACTTAATTTTTATATTCAGCCGTTCTGCAAGTTTTTCTTCAAAATCAAATGGTTTTGTCCTTCCAGATATCATCGGTGAATATGCTAAATTTATATAAGTAAATGCCAAACCTGATGCTATACCAAAAATCATTTCTTCCGTCATTGGATATCCATAGTAGGAAAAAACTTGTTTAAGTGCATTTGTTATGCAATGCTTACCACCTAATGGGGTAAATTTTTTAATTTTTTGTTCCATATTAATCCCCTTTTTACTACTGTACAACAAACACCACAGTTTTTCTGTTTTATAAGATCGCGCAGGGATGTGATGTGGCAGACTTCAGCCCATCCCAAAAGTAAACCACATGAACTTATTAACCCAATCCGTACTCTTGCAAGAATACGGAATTATTTGAAGTACTATCTAAACATTGCAACAACATCAAAACTCATTTTTATATCTTTTGAAAAATTCATAATATGTACGCACATTTTCCAATTCTGTCCACCTTTTCACATCCACTGGATTTTCATCAAGATCATATATTTTTGCTCCCTGCATGGCAAGCAGAAATGGGGAATGTGTTGATATAATAAACTGACAGCCTGAAAATCGTGCAGAATCCTCAATAAATTCCATTAATTCCATCTGACGTTTTGGAGAAAGACTGTTTTCAGGCTCATCCAATATATAAAGTCCATTTTCACTAATTTTTTGAGTAAAATATAGGAATGCACTTTCTCCATTCGAATATTCCCGCACATTATCCATCAATTTGTTTCTCACAAAACGGGACTGCGTTTTACTTCTAGCAAGATTAACTTTTTTAAGTTGCTCGTAATCAGCTATTGACTTCATTTGGAAATGAGAATATTTAGCATCCAAATATTCTCCAAAAAGGTTTTCCCGTTTTTGGTCAATTCCTTCATTGAGGCAGCGGATATTCAACATATAGTCAAATACATCATCGCTGGTGATTATTCTGCTGTTTTCAGGGATCTCCTCCTCAAGCTGCATATCACACATTTTGACATAGTCGGAATAAAAATTAGATTTATTATAGATAGAATCACGATTGATTCCTGTTTTTTCGGCTATCACATTTAATGCCGTGGATTTTCCTGAACCATTTCCACCATATAAAATCGTAATTGGCTCAAAATCAATTCTTTCAAAACCATGTCTTGATAATATTTTAAAGGGATAAAACGAGTCATAGCACGTTCGTTTTATCTTAATGATAAAGTCAAATTCCATATCCTCATTTGGAAATGTAAAGAGATTTAAATAACCCATTATCAACTTCCTTGTCATTACATTATTCTCTATAATATAAATCTAAATTGTTAAGTACATATAAGAATAATAGGGTTCTTGAGTACACGTTTTCTTTTGTATTATAAACTAAATAAGTAATATTTTAAAAACAATCATAAAGATATTGTGTTTTAATATTACCATAAAAAGATAAGTCTTCATATTTCCCCCATTTATAAACGTGCTGAGGAAAAGTACCCTCGTATTTTAATCCTGCTTTACTCATGACTTTCATTGAGGCAGGATTTTTTGTCATAGCTGCTGCCCAAATCCTATTTAAATTTAATTTTTCGAATCCAAATCTAATTATTTTTTTAGCTGCTTCTGTACAATAACCACAATCCCAATAAGGTGTTCCAAACCAGTAAGACAATTCCCCCCTATTGTGTTCCTCATCTACTCGGATCATTATGGTTCCTGCTAATTCATTATTAGACTTCAACGTAACAGCAAAAATAAATGCTTCACCTTTAGCTGCTCTTTCTTGATGTGATGATATCCATGATAAAGCTATTTCTTTTGGAAAAGGGTGTGGGACAATAATCGTAGTTTCTGCAATTTTTATATCGCCAAATAATTGCTCTACTTTTTCGGCGTCAGTTAAGTCGAAAGGTCGAAGAATTAATCTTTCTGTTTCCAAAATTGGTATCATTTAAAATAACTCCTCTACTGTAAATTTTACTAATAATAAATCATTCGATACCAGATATAATCCTATATGTGAATGCTAATATAAAAATGAGCCATTTGATACCTTTGTGCTAACGAATGTTTGAGCCACTTTTCAAAAATATCCTGTATACTAATCTCAAGATTAGTGCGGGAAGGTGAAAGGTGTGATCATAGACGTGGACATGTACCAAAAGATTCGGGAAATGAGTACTAGCCAAGGTATGTCACAAAGGTCTATCGCAAAGGCTCTTGGCATATCACGCAATACCGTCAAAAATACTGCGACGGCAATAGCGTCCCTTGGGAACGCAAAGAATATAAGCGTAAGGCAGATGTACTGACTGACGATGTATTGGATTTCATTCTTCAATGTTTAGAAGAAGACAAATATGAAAACCTAAATAAGCAACAGCATACTGCCAGAAGGATCTATCATCGGCTTGTCGATGAAAAAGGCTTTACTGGTGGTGAATCAACCATACGTCTTGCAGTCAACCGGATTAAAGGAAGCATTCCCAAATCTTTCATTCCTCTTGAGTTTGACCCCGGTGAGGCTATGCAAATAGACTGGGGTGAAGCAACTGTTTACTTTGATGGCAAGAAAACTAAGATAAATCTGTTTTGTGCTAGGCTATGCTTTAGCTGTGCCATATTTGTAATGGCTTTCAAACAACAAAATGAAGAATCATTCCTAGAAGGTCAAACGAAAGCTTTCAAATACTTTAATGGTATTCCACATAAGGTCATCTTTGATAACGCCCGAGTTGCAGTCAAAGAAAGCTTCGGCCAGTACGCAAAGATGCAAAATAAATACAAAGCTTTCAGTGCCCACTTTGCCTTTCAAGCTTTATTCTGCAATGTTGCCAGCGGCAATGAAAAGGGGTTGGTAGAAAACCTTGTAGGTTTTTCCAGAAGGAACTTCTTAGTTCCTGTCCCAAGGGTAGCTAATTTTCAAGCATTGAACCAGATGCTTCTTGAAAAGTGTAATGCTTATCGTCAGCATGAAATCCAAGGAAGGGAAGGAACAGTCGGATTAAGATTACGTCAGGAAGCACCTTACTTCTACACCCTTCCAAAGTATAGCTTTGATACCAGTAAAACAGTAACTGCCATCGTGAATGAGTATTCTACCGTTCGCTTTGATAAGAATAATTATTCTGTTCCTGCTAACCTAATTGGTAAGGAAGTAACCATAAAGGCTTATGGCAACTTAATAAAGATTTATCATAAAGCAACAGAAGTTGCTGGTTATGAACGTATTTACGGGTCCGGTGGTGAAACCAGATACACACTGGAACATTACATGCCTTTATTAGAAAGAAAGCCTCGTTCTGTATTCCATGCAAAGCCCGTAAGACACACCATCCAAAAGGATATACTCGAATGGGGAATGAAATTCCCAAATGCTAATAGGGATACGGTAAAACTTCTACGGTTATGTCTTGATTATGGAACAAATCGCATTATATATATTAAATCCCAGATACCTCCCAGTGTGGCTCCCACCATTGATTTAGTAAGAAGCTATCTAGATATTCATAAACCTGCAAAAGTAGTTTCAATCTTGAAAGATGAGGATGTAACTGTAGACCAGGTCGACTTAACCGTCTATGATAAAAAATACGGAATAGTGGTGAATGATTAATGTCAGAAATAAATGTGAAGGCACAATCCATTATTCTATTTTGTAAACAGCTAAAACTTCCCACCTTTTGTGATTATGAGAATGTGATTCGCCAGTTGGATTCAGGTATGGGATATGAGGATTTCCTGCTGGAGCTCTTAAAAATTGAAAGTGAACAACGGCTGGAGAATAATCAAAAACGCCGAATCAAAGCTGCGAAGTTTCCGTATATTAAGACTCTTGATGAGTTCGAGACCAAATGCCTTAAGCATGTAAAAGAAGCTTATCTGTATGAATTGGTAGGCTGTGATTACATAGATAAACATCAGAACATAGTCATGATTGGTAATCCGGGAACAGGTAAGACACACCTTGCTATCAGTCTTGGATTAAAAGCATGTACTAATGGTTATAAAGTAAGTTTCTACACAGCTGCAACCCTTGCTACTGAACTTGTTGAGGCTAGTGATTACAAACACTTAACGAAGCTGGAAAAAAAGCTATCAAATGCGGATCTTCTGATATTAGATGAACTTTCCTATTTAAGCTTTAATAGGCATCAGTCAGACTTATTATTTAAAGTAATATCAGATCGTTCTGAAAAGGGAAGCATTATTATTACAACCAACCTAGAGTTTGCTAAGTGGACGGAACTTTTTGATAATCCAACCATGGTAGCTGCACTTGTAGACCGTGTTACTTTTCGTTCTCATGTGTTAAATATGAATGGTGAATCTTACAGAAGAAACGGCCCAAGTGAAACTTAGATAAATGAAGGGAAATGAGGATTTTATCAAGTTTCCCTTTCTTTATATAGAAAGTGGCTCAAATATTCACTAGCATAGATGAATATTTGGCTCACTTTTTCATTAGCACAGGTGGCTCAGAAATTCATTAGCACCTGGCTCAAAATTTCATTGACATTCACACCTATACATCCTTTGTGTTACACCTAGCTATATTGGACATAATATCTCTACGAGGTGATTTAAATGAAATGTAATGTTGGTAAAACCGAGCAAATAATTAGAATAACAATCGGCATATTAGTTATTCTTTTTGGTCTATACTTTAAAAGTTGGTGGGGACTTATTGGTCTCATACCAATAATAACTGGCTCGATTCGTTATTGTCCCGTTAGCGATATCTTAGGGATTTCCACTTGCAATACTAAAAATAAGCAATAATTTTCTCGCCTACGGTCTTATGACTATCATGGCTAAGTGTTTGGAAATACACTGTTATAAGATGTCGACCGTTTGCCCCGTTATACGGCGTGCACTTTCCCGGACTTTCATCATAACCTCCCTCTCATTTACGGAAAGTAAAGTTCTATTCTCCATGACCACCTGACCATTAATAATCGATGTATCTACATCGGCACCATTTACTGAATATGCCAATAATGCACAAATATCATTATGGGGGTAAAGATGTGGCTTTTCTATATCAATCAGAATAATATCTGCCTTCTTACTAACCTCTAGCGAACCAATTTCATTCGCTAATCCTAAGGCCTTAGCCCCTTCGATAGTAGCCATCTTTAAGACCTCATATGACGTAATAGCTGTTGGATCAAATAATCTATTTTTCTGTAGCCAAGCAGCAGATTTAATCTCTTCGAACAAGTCTAATGTGGTCGCACTACCTGCTCCATCTGTACCTAAGGCTACAGTAACTCCTAAGTCTCGTAGTTCTTTCACTGGTGTAATGCCACACCCTAACTTCTGATTACTAACTGGATTATGGGATATTCCGCCCTGTAATCCTTTAAGTAAATAGATATCATCTCTCGAAAGATTCACTGCATGGACTAATAAGACATGAAATTCTTCAAATAACCCTAAGTCTGATAAATACTTGGTAGGAGATTTACCATACATTTTAAACATCTGATTAACTTCTTCGGTAGTTTCGGCAAGATGAATATGAATGGCACTATTTAAATCTTTTGCCAAATCCATAACAAGTTTTAAGCTTTCAGGCGGGCAAGTATAAGGTGCATGTGGGCCAACCATTGCTGTAATTCTTCCATCTGCTTTACCGTGCCAGTTCTCAAAAAGTTGTTGTGTAGCATTAAGCCGTCTCTCGACATTTTCATCAATAAAAAGTAAACCTTGGCAAAGTGAAGCCCTAATGCCTGAATCATTAACAGCAGTGGCTACTTCATCCATAAAGAAATACATATCTGCGAAAGTCGTTGTTCCCGATTTAAGCATTTCTGCAGCAGCAAGCATAGTACCCCAATAAATATCGTCACCATTTAAGCGGTCTTCTGCTGGCCAAATCTTCTCACTTAACCACTCCATTAATCGTAAGTCATCACAATATCCTCGCAATAATACCATAGCAGCATGATTATGGCAGTTAATTAATCCCGGCATAACTACCTTACCACTAGCGTCTATAACCTTATCTACCCCATCTTCCGGGATGTCCTTCATGATCTGTTCAATCTGGTTTCCTTTAATTAAAACATCAGTTATCCTTAAGTCCGGCTTGTCCGTAGCCATTGATAAGACTAACCCACCCTTAATTAAAATTTTACCCAAAGACTTCCCCTCCTTCTTAAAACGATTGAGTACATTAACATACAAGATTACCAACGTCTCAAATCTAATCTGTGCCCTTGTGAAATGTAGTATTCTCCATTCTCCGAAGCTATTCGTACCGGCATAATTTTATTGAGATAATGCAATTATTTCTTCAAGTTTACTTTTCCAATTTTCATTTAAAACTTTTAATTTCCAATGATTGGGTGATGAATCTACCAGTATAAATTCTCCTCCATATGACTCTAATCTAAAATATATTTGGTTATTAGAATTTTTAGCAGTAATCATATAACGATCTTTATCGTAATAACGAGTAGTTTTTGAAATTATTTTTTTAAAATCAGATTCTTCAAAAAGTGTTTCTAACATATCTTTTTGCTCAGAATTCAATTTAATGTTATTAAGAACATCTGATTTTTCTGAAGTTTCGTAAGTTTTAACCAGTTCTATTATGGTTGCATCATCATTTTTCATCATCTCTTTGATTTGTTGACCATTGACATGTAAATAAAAATATTTAGCGATAAAAATAAGTAGTAGTAAACTTAAAATAATAATTTTTTTATTTTTCATTTTGGACCTCCAACTATTATATCAAGGGATGATATTTTTTCTTCCTCATCTTCACGCTTTGTCTGTTTATACATCTATAAAAGTAAGGTCATTAATTCTTTTTAGCTTAGGCAATTCTTTTGTTGTTTTTATTTTCTTTTTGCTAACTAAAAGAATTTTAACATTATCAGCTGTTGTAACATAATAAAACTTATATCCAAAAATCAAATAAATTGAATTAAAATATATTGCCTGAGAAAAAAAGCTGAAAACAAAGAGTATAAAATAAGCAAACCATAATAATTCTGTAGTTGAGATAGGAAATGCAACAGCAAAGTATAATAAAGAGCTTGACAAAAATGAATTGTTTGCTCGTCTAATATCTAAAGGTTGTTTTTCTATACTGTCATCCCTTAAAAACCTCTTTAAAATCAAACTGGTCCCAGTAGTTACTACAGGTAACAATATCCATACAATATATGACACCCATATAGGAAATTTATCTAAAAAACAAAAATAATATTGCTCTTTGATAAAGAATACTACTAAAATCAGGGAAGTTTCATTAAAAGCTAAAAGCAGTCTATAAATCCATTGCATAGCCATTAAAAAATAATTGTCACCTCCTACATATGGTTTTTATATAAAAACCTCAATATAGGATCATTCCCACACCTTTTTATTTTTTTCTCTCAACCTTCTATTCTTTCAATTATCCCAAGGGGTTTACTCTTGGAACATTAAAATTCTAGTTATGCATCTTCATTTTTTTCAATTATTTTATCTAATTTTACTTCTATTTCGTCTATGCGCTCTGTTATTTCTTTAACTTTGCCAGGAAGCCGTAGGAAATTAACTATGACAATAGTTATTCCAATTAACAGCAGAAAATTTACTGTTGCCCAAATTAAATCTGGAATATTCAAATTCATTTTTCATCTCCTATTTTTTATTAGACTCGGCCCACAGATGGCCGTTATTTTACGCTAATCAGCCATAACTGCTTATAATTTTTTGATGGGGAAAAACATATACAATTGCCCCTTTTCCTCTGGACAAATATAATCGTGAACCGCACCTGCCAATTGCAGTTGATTATCACTCAGATATTTCAAGACATTTGAAAAAGTATTACTTACGCTATTATCGACCTTAGCATAAATATACTCATAAGCTGGTATTGTCCATTTCACCCAGTTAAGCGGAGGTTGCGCATTATCTGTAACTTCTATGCCTGCAAGATACAATCCTTTTGTAAAGTTATCCTCCCACGGATTAAAACTTCGCGAAAAATCAGTCATAGCTCCCCAAATTCCAAGCAGATTATCATTTTCATCTTTTTTAGCTAAATGGGACACCTCGCCGAAATGACTGTTTGCATCTTCCCACAGCTTGTCAATAAAATCAGCGCCATCATTTGTAGACCCTTCCTTTCCTATTATAGAAAATGATTCTTTTATACATCTTTTAATCTCCATAACACACCTCACAAAATATAAATTATCCTTACTTCGCACTTTATAAAGAATGCCCATTAGTGTTTCTACACATTATACTCATAATATTTCTACATAAGGAATTTACCAGCTCATTTAAATTTTAATTTAATCCACTCAATAAATAAAAAAATTAAAAAGCTTACAATATATGAACCACCAAAATAGATAATACTATGCATGAATATAGAAGGAAATGTATCATTGTAAAGATAGGGGAACAAAAACAAGCGAGGAATAATAACCCCACCTATCACTATACCTATACTAACACCAATTGCAGCTTTTAATGAACGTTTTATCATATTCTATACCTCACAAAATATAAATAATTTCCACTTAACCTATTTAAACCAAGAAAGCCTTTAATCATCAATATCTATTATTTTTGTAGTTTTCGTGAATTAATAGCTAATAACTCACTGTATTTTTCTTCATTTTTATTCCATTGATATATAAATATCGGTGCTGCAATTAAAGATAATCCAAAAAACAAGTACAGGTACGTTGGTAAATAATCTAAAAATGAATAAGCGCTGGGAGAATTATAGAGGAATAAACTTCCGATTATCATTCCCACTAACCCATAACTCCCTACAGATCCAACGTTAACTAACACATACTTTAGCTTTCCTTGTTATCTTTTTACTTCCCACCCTTTTTTAAATTCACCTTTATCCTTCAAGTTTAATTCCTCCCATAATCACTATAAGTTCATATAAAGTACCTCTCCACTCACCCTTGTGTCGTAATATTCTCTAATGTGACAAGAAAAATAAAAGTAATCAATGTTCTTTTTATCATCGTTCAGTTTTGTTTTAAAGTCATTAATCTCCTCTATAATAATCATTGTGCACACTATAATAGAAATATTAGTGAAACTAACAGTGCATGTGTCCAAAGATGATAAGAACTTTCTACAGAGCTATATCCTAAATTCGACATTATTGGAGAAATTACAAGTATAGACACAAAAAACACCACTCCTGTCGCTATAATAGCCCAACCAGATTTTTTTATATACCATAGTAGAGATAATCCCTTCCTTCACTAAATTTCAAGGTCGGAAGTCATTTTCTTGCTCTAATTCAATATCCCTAGTTAGCGGATAAGCATAAATTTTATGCTACCATCAAAGGTATCAGCCCCAATCATTCTCCAATGATATTTGCCATTGATCATTACATTGAAAGGTTTACAATAGTATTTTCTCTCATTTATTTACAACAATATTAAACTGAGTACGCCGTTTAAATAGTGCACCTTGACCGGTAAAATTGAGCACCTTAACCGCTAAACGAGAGCATCCTTTCCGGTAACAATGCAGTTTAATGTTCGTTATCCTATACTGATATTAGCACGTATAAAACGTGACTAAA
>JAHDSB010000054.1 GCA_018433015.1 Clostridia bacterium
GGGAGTGTTGCAAAACTACTTTTAAAGTAGTTAGCAGCCCTCCTTTTTTCTATATAAAATAAATAAAACACCAGAGTATTTAAGAAAAAACTTTTGGTGTTTTTTGATTGCTGATTTTAGGCATAGTTTAATAAGCCTCTTATATTGGGGCTTATTTTCATAATATATGGGGATATTTAAGCAGTTTTTAGCTCATGAAGCAACTTACCTACTTTTTGGTTTTGTATTTTCGAATGAAGTTTATTAATGTTATAGGCAAAGCACAGTAGAAGGAACTCATTTTTTACACTATGTTTTCCACGTGTTAAAAATCGGTTGAACTTATAGTCATTTTTCAGAACACCGAAGGCTCCTTCTACTTGTATTGAGCGGTTTACTCTTAATAAAATTCCCTTTTCAGATATTATATTTTCATATGATTTCTGACGTTTTTCTATGAACTTTTTTGACACCTGCATTTTTCGGTTGCCTTTTGCTTTTGTACACTTATTTTTATATGGGCAATCCTGACAATTCTCACATTCATATTCTGTTATTTCCGCACGATAACCAGTGACTGACGTCCTATGGATAATCCTTGTAGGTTTAAGTTGTTTTCCATTATGACAGGTATATTCATCTTTTTCTGGATTATATAACATGTTTTCTCTCTTACTTATATCTTTTTTAAAGTTTCTTTTTTTCCATTTGTTATAAGTGGTAGGTTTTATGTAATATGTTTGTTCTTTTTTCTCAAGAAATAGGTAGTTTTCTTCACTTTCATATCCAGAGTCTGCAATGAGGTTCTGATACCAGGTTTTTAGATGGGATGCCATATCTTCTAAAAAGGGAATAAGGGTACCACTATCACTTCGGTTTTGAAATACACCTACTCCTGTCACGTATTCTCCTTCTACTCCAATTTGTACGTTATATGCTGGTTTTAATTGGGAATTACGCATATGATCATCCTTCATGTGCATAAATGTTGCATCCGAATCCGTTTTAGAGTAGCTGTTTCTTCCTTCAAATAATCGGTTATGAGTGTTGTATTTTTCTTGTCGCTTATAGTATTCTTGCAACTCTTCTATTAATTTCTGTATTTTTGACTTTCGTTTTCCAATGCCGTGAACAAACTCTATTTGCTCTTTTTGCCTTTTTATTTCTAGGTAAGAAAGGACATTCTTAATATCATCTAATAGGGTTTCTTTGGTGATTGTAAAGGCTGTTCCGTAGGTTGTATTAATGTCTTCTATACAAGATTGGAGTTTTACAAACATTTTAGTCTCGTTTTTGTTTACAGCCTTTTTCCAGACGAAAGTATATCGGTTTGCATTGGCTTCTATTTTTGTACCATCTACAAAAAGGTTTTCGAAATTTACTTCTCCAATTTGATGCAAATGTAGAACCAATTGATAGAAAATATCTTCCATTGCATCGGCTAAATATTCTTTCCTAAATCTAGCTATGGTACTGTGGTCTGGTGGTTTTTTACCTTCCAAGAGCCACATGAAATTTATGTCTCTTTTGCATGCTCTTTCTATATTTCTACTAGAATAAATGTTGTTCATGTATGCATACGCTAATATTTTAAACATGATTTTCGGTTCGACTGCAGGTTTTCTTCCCTTGGAAGAGTACGCCTGGTATAACTTTTTGTAATTTAATCCCTCCAATATTTGGCTAAGCAGTCGGACGGAATCATCTTCCGGTATTAACACTTCATAATTTAAAGGTAATACTAATTGATAACTTCTATTAAATTCGGTATAATTTTTATTGTATAGTTTTGTTGTTGACATAACTTAATTATACTGGATTGCCGGGTCCTTCGGGACCCGTTTTTCTATTTATGAGTATAACAAAAAGGGGCTTGTTACACATTGGACTATTCAGTCCATTGTGCAACAGCCCC
>JAHDSB010000074.1 GCA_018433015.1 Clostridia bacterium
ACTAGATGTTTATTAAGGTCGCCCTTGTCTATACAAATTTATGCATATTTAGGTTATATATCCATGTAGCTAATTTTGGGCAATGTGAAAATCTAAGATAAATGAAGCAATAAAGAGAAAGTGTTACTTTAAAGAGGGAGGAGAAGTAATGTTTAAGATAAAAAATGAAAATAAATATATTAAGATATGCTTAATAGCTATAATTGTAGTATTTTTTATAGTTAATCTGTATGCCTCTCTGAAATATGGCCCTACAAATTATCTTGGCAGCTTTGAAAAACTTGATAATGATGATGTTAAATATATAAGGAGTGCATGGGAGCTAGCAAATAATGGGCATTTTATATATCACAAGGTTGATGAGCCGACGGTATTTATTATGCCTGGGCTAACCTGCACAATAGCATTTTTTGTTAAGATATTTGGAAAGTTTGGAGGGTTAACCGCATTTAGAATTTTTCAAGCCCTTCTTCAAGCATTATCAATGTACCTCCTATTTCTTATAGGGAGGAGAGTCTTTAACAGTAAAGCAGCGCTTTTTGGATGTATTTTAAACTCCTTATATATTGCCGAATACTATACAAATACAGTTATCTTAACCGAAACCCTTTTCAAATTTTTATTTCTTCTACTTATTTACATTTCTTTATACGCTATTGAAGAGAAAAAGATATTGCACTATACTATTGGAGGGATTATCTGGGGATTGGGATGCCTTGTCAGACCAACAATAGCCTTGTATCCAGGAGTTATTCTGATTATGTGGATAATAAAAAAATATTCGCTTAAGGATATGATTAAGTTCACCATTATTACAACCCTGGCATTTTCAGTTGTTATGAGCTCGTGGTGGATTAGAAATTATCTGGTTTTCGACAGATTTATACCCCTTACACTTTCCTCCGGAAATCCATTTTTGCAAGGAACATATGTCAACTATGATCAGAGTATAGATTATACTCCTTATGAAGTAGGGAAAACAGTGGTTGAAACAAATGAGAATGAGATTAAGGCCGGTTTATATAGATTAAAGACCTATGCAGTCAAAGAGCCACTGAAGTATGCCCAATGGTACACTATTGGAAAGTCATGGCATTTGTGGAACTATCCTTTCTATTGGAAGGAGATTTTTGGGGTTAGCTTTGTCAGCGCAGGAATCTTTCATTATCTGGTTTTGCTACTTGCAATAGTTGAGAGTATAAGAATGTTTATAAAAAGGAATAGAAGATTTTTATTTATATTTGCTACAGTTATACTTTTTAACTTGATGTATCTTCCGTTTTTTATCATGTCAAGATATTCTTATCCGATAATGCCCTTGGTATGTATTGTAGCAGGGCATGGAATATTTGGATTTATAAGAAGGAGGTTAGAGCTTGGACAAGCAGCGGATTCTAATAGTTGATGATGAAGAGGATATTAGGGATTTACTTGAGATATATCTTATTAATGAAGGATATGATGTTATTAAGACTGCTGATGGACTTGCCGCCCTAGAGGTCCTTAAAGGAGAAAAAATTGCTTTAATAATACTTGATATAATGATGCCTAAAATGGATGGAATTCAGACCTGTATGAAAATTAGGAAGGAGAAAAATGTGCCAATAATAATGCTCTCGGCAAAAAGCGAGGATATTGATAAAATATTGGGCTTAAATACGGGTGCAGATGATTATGTTACAAAGCCTTTTAACCCTTTAGAGATTGTGGCAAGAGTTAAATCTTTGCTGAGAAGATGTTGCATGATTAATACACCCCAAGAAAGGAAGTCCTATGAGGAAATTGAAATAGGTGGGTTGCAAATCAATACAGCAATGCATCAGGTTAAAGTGGATGGCAGGAAAATAAGGCTTACCCCAACGGAATTTTCTATTTTAGAGTTTTTGGCCAGGAATAAAGGGCGGGTTTTAAGTACGGAGCTGATATATGAAAGGGTTTGGAATGAACCGGCCTACGAATCTGAAAATACTGTGGCAGTTCATATCAGAAATATAAGAGAGAAGATAGAGATAAACCCCAAGGCGCCAAGATATATAAAGGTTGTATGGGGGGTAGGCTATAAAATTGAGTAGTAATGAACAGGAAAAGGTCATTGTCTTGAAGGGTAAGGCATTGAAGATAATATCCTTGGTGGTAAGGTTTTTTGTGAGTTTTGTTATAGCTGCGGTTTGTCAGCTGATAGTAGCTCAGTATAACATTATTCCTTTCAATCAATATTCACATAGATGGTGGTTTTTGAATAGTTACTCATTAACTGGATTTGTCATATTCTTAGTATGCGTCCTTTTTGGACATAAGCTTGGAAATATTAGGAGCATATTCTTTATAATTAATCGATTTAACCAGAAGTATATAATGAAAAGCGTTGGTATTGAAGTGTTTGTGGCTAATATGATTAGCCTTTTGGCAGCAAGCATTGCATATTATATTGCTTTTCAAGCCAGCTATTGGCGTATAATAACATCTTTGCTTTGGGCTGTGCCTGTATATATATTGGTGTTTCATTTTTTAGTGAGAAAGAAAATTAAATATATAAAGGAAATTACAACCGGTATTGAGGAAATCTCGAGGGGAGACCTCGATTATCAAGTAACTGAAAAGGGAAATGATGAGTTTAGGATTCTTGCAAAAAATATTAATAAGATGTCCATAGAACTAAAAAACAAGATTGAGGATGAAAGAAGAGCAGAACAGACTAAAAATGAACTTATTACCAATGTATCACATGATTTGAAGACACCACTGACAACGATTATTGGTTACTTGACCCTTGTCAAGGATAAAAAGTTTGATAGTGAAAAAACTATGGATGATTACATTGAAAGGGCCTATTCAAAATCCTTGCGGCTTAAAAAGCTGATTGAGGATTTGTTTGAATATACTAAAATTACCAATGGAGTTATAAAAATAAATAAAACCAAGGTTAATCTTGTTGAGCTTACGGAGCAGCTACTTGGCGAAATGTCCATCTTAGCAAAACAGAATAATCTTTCCTTTGAGAGGGATTATCCAAGTTCTGAAATATACATGAATTTAGATTCGGACCTAATAGCGAGAACCTTTGAAAATATACTTTCAAATTCAATAAAGTATAGTTACAAAGAACTGGATGGCAAAATATTGGTTTCGATATTTCAGGATAGAGATCATGTCACTCTGTCCTTTGAAAACCAGGGAGATACAATTCCCACTGAAGTACTGCCGTTGATGTTTGAGAGATTCTACAGAGTTGATAAATCAAGGAATTCAAAAATATCGGGTTCCGGCTTGGGACTGGCAATTGCAAAAAGTATTGTAGAACTTCATGGGGGCACTATAAGTGCAGAATCTGAGGTAAACAGAGTTAGAATAATTGTAAAACTATATAAGTAGGGGGTTACTGAGATCTGACTAAGAGTTCAGTATTGTATTTGTAAAGCAGGAGTTCGGTGTTGAGCACGTTCAACATCGAACTCCTGCTTTTAAGTGAGAGAATTGCATAATTAGTTTTTTCCCTAAAAATTACAAAGCTCTCATTAGATTTGAACCGAAATTTTAAAAAATCATTTATTGATAATCAATGATATAGACTTCTTACCTAAAAAAGGATAGAGCTATCCTACTGGTA
>JAHDSB010000103.1 GCA_018433015.1 Clostridia bacterium
AGTATCAAGGCAACTCTTATTATTATTGGAATGGTTCTAATCAGTATAGCAGTTACGTTAGCAGTTTCTTATACTCTTTCTAAAACTATTTTAAAGGGAGTTCCTTCCACCTTTACTTTGGAATTACCCCCTTACCGTATACCACAAGTGGGACGGGTAATTATACGTTCCATATTGGACAGAACAGTATTTGTTTTAATGCGTGCCATGATTGTTGCAGCTCCTGCAGGTTTGGTTATCTGGATAATGGCTAATATTCATGTGGGAGAATTAAGTCTAATAGCTCATTGTGCCAACTTTTTAGATCCCTTTGCTACCTTAATCGGATTGGACGGATTTATTTTGATGGCCTTTATATTAGGCTTACCGGCCAATGAGATAGTACTGCCTATACTAATTATGAGTTATATGGCTACAGGGGCCATGTTAGAACTGGATAGTCTAAGGGATATGGGCACTCTCTTTATTAATAATGGCTGGACGTGGGCTACAGCTTTGTGTACTATGTTGTTTTCTATGCTGCATTTTCCCTGCGGAACAACCCTCTGGACCATAGCCAAAGAGACCAGGAGTGCCAAGTGGACGGTACTGGCCTTTCTTATTCCCACCACAGTTGCTATCGTTATCTGTTTTATTGTTAATCAAACTATAAAATTTTTTATATAGTATTTAAGCTACAGGTTTAAGAAAAGGATTTTGCAGTATTTGAACTAGAGCTAGATATTCTTCTTTATGTATAGAATAAAATACCCATTTTCCTTCTTTGCGATCTCTTATGAAGTTAGCTTGGCGCAAAATTTTTAAATGATGGGAAATTGCCGGTTGACTTAAATGTAGTTTATTGATTATTTCACAAACACACATTTCTTTGTTAGCAAGCATCTCCAGAATCTTTAGGCGTGTTGGTTCTGCTAATGCTTTAAGCCGTTCAGCTGTTTCTGTGTATATATTCAACAGCTTCTTAACCTCCTTTCATTCAGCTATGAATTAAAGATATTGTTACATGCAGTGCTAAGTATAGGACATAGAAAAATGCACCAGGTTTGGCCTGGGGCATTTTTTATTTGCTAATTTTGGAGACCTGTAGCTATATACATTTTACATTATACACTATATTCCGTGATATGTATCCAATAAAAATTGTATTCATGTATAAATGGTTGGTAGTTTATGATAATTTAACGAGATGATAGATTTTTTTACCTTTTCTAAGCATTAATTTGTTATCAGTAAATTTATCTAAGGTAACCTGGAAAGCAATGTCATTTACGCGCTCGTTTTCAACATAGATTCCCCCTTGTTGGATAAGACGACGTCCTTCGCTTTTAGAAGTAATTAAGCCGGTTTCTGAAAGGAGGGAGATGATATCCATACCGTTAGTAAATTGTTCTTTCTTCATTTCAGTACAGGGCATGGAGTCGGAAGCACCGGCATTATTACCAAATAAAGCTTGGGCTGCCTTTTGACACTTGATAGCTTCTTCCTCACCATGAACTAATTTAGTTACTTCGTAAGCTAATACTTCCTTGGCGCGGTTAATTTCTTCATCTTTTAAGGAACCTAAACGCCTAACTTCATCCATAGGTAAGAAAGTTAAAAGAGCTAAACAATTCTCAACATCGGGATCATCCACATTTCTCCAGTACTGGTAGAAATCATAAGGACTAGTTTTTTCCGGATCTAGCCAAATAGCACCGGATTCTGTTTTACCCATTTTTTTACCTTCGCTGGTAGTGAGGAGTTTGAATGTTAGACCATAAGCAGAACCATTTTCAGCTCTCCTGATTAATTCAACTCCTCCGATGATATTGGACCATTGATCACTACCGCCCATTTGCAGTTTACAGTTGTAGCGTTTATTTAATTCTAAGAAATCATAGGATTGCATTAACATATAGTTAAATTCTAAGAAGGACAAGCCTTTTTCTAATCTATTTTTAAAACATTCTGCCGTTAACATTCTATTTACAGAAAAATGTTTACCTATATCTCTGATAAATTCCACATAATTTAAATTCAAAAGCCAATCGGCATTATTAACTATCAAGGCTTTATCATTGCTAAAATCAATAAATCTGGAGAACTGCTTTTTAAAAGATTGAATGTTGTAATCAATTTGTTCAAGAGTAAGCATTTTTCTCATATCTGTTCTACCGGAAGGGTCACCAATCATACCTGTTCCACCGCCAACTAGAGCTAGGGGACGGTGTCCGGCTCGTTGCATATGCATCATTACCATGACTTGTATAAAATGACCTACGTGTAGGCTGTCGGCCGTGGGGTCAAAGCCAATATAGAAAGTTACCGATTCATTATTTAACAATTCTCGGATTTCTTCTTCATGGGTTGCTTGTTCAACGTAACCTCTTTCCACTAAAATATCATATACATTTGTTCTGGGTGTCATAAAAATCACTCCTATCTATTATAATTATTATTGTTTACAAGAAAAAAAGATCTTCTCGCATCCTATAAGGACGAGAAGACCCGTGGTACCACCTTACTTTGCACCTTAACATATTTCTAGTTAAAGTGCCTTAAAGTCAGGTAACGGTGACCAACCGTACAAATATGTATAACTCCAGATTGTATTTCAGGGCACATGGTGCTGCAAGCTTTTCACCAGCCAGCCTGCTCTCTGAATTAAAGCAACACAAAGCCTTACTAAGATCTTTCATCGTTATATCTTTAGTTTTCCTTATAAAGAATTTAATATACTTTAATTTAAAATGTCAAGAGTGTCAATTATTTTTATAAAAAATTTATAATAAAAAAATTAAGAGTTCCTCAAATTTAGCAGGAATAAGGGACCTTAATATTAAATTATTTACAATATAAACCGATTAAAGTAATATGAGGATAATATTGGGGATGAGAAAATGAATAGTGAGGAGTTACAGAACCTTATAAATTATATTAATATCCCTGCCTTCGTTTTACAAGAGGATAATATTATTGTAGTTAATAATCATTTCTGTAATTTTACCGGTTATGGGGAAGAGATCATCAATAAGCCCCTTTTACAAATTCTCCATATTCCGGTCCAGCATAAAATAGGACAAAATAATTTACAACAACATATACATTATAATCCTATCAGCAATGAACTGCAAATATATAGCAAAAATAGAGAGATATTAGCTGTAAAAGTCATATTTACACCACTAATGTATGAGGGAAGTAAAGCTGTTTTAGGTCAGGTTTTGCCTGAACATTCAAGGACAGATCAAGCTGATAAATTAAATAAACAGATACTTTTACAGAATACTGTTAATCCTATGATTATATACGATGAAGGGGGAAACTGCCTGGACTGTAATAATGCTGCTTTAGAGTTTTTTGAGTCGTCCCGTAACAACTTTAAAGTTAATTATGTTGGGAAACATGGGGAAAATGATTTACCTTCATTTGACCCTTTCTTTTGGGAGAGAGGGGGAAGGGTAAAGAAAAAATATAAAATTAATGGTCGAGAAAAGTACTTAAAACTCAATTTTATGCCGGGATTATTAAATGATAAAAGAGTTCTTATTGCCATAGGAAATGATATTTCTGAACAGATAAAGTTTCAAGAAGAATTGTATCAAATGTGTGCCGAATCCTGCAAATATACTCCAAGTTATGAAAAAGTAAAAAAACATCAAAGCATTGCAATGTTTGGGCAGGATAATTTCTGTGCAGCAAGTCAGCATTCACAACATGAAGATATGTTAGGGCTAGCTTTATACTGTATCTGTGAAGGTATTATCATCATTGATAATCAGGAAAAAATAACATTTATTAATCCTGTAGCCCAGATATTGACTGGCTGGATGCAGAGAGAGGCTGTGGGGAGACAACTTAATCAAGTAGTAGTACTTGATGATAAATTGCTTATTTTCGGTGATGATAAAAAATTCTCCTTTAAGAAAGCAATGACCTATGATGAAACTGTAGGATTTTCTCGGTGCACTACCCTTAAAGGGAAAGATGGAACTGACTATGAAATTATCTTAAACGTCTCTCCCTTATTGAATGGAGAAAAAGAAGTATTGGGTTCGATCCTCATTTTTAGGGATATAAGTAAGCAAAAGCTGCAGGAAAATGCTTTGCGAGAAAGAGCGGAACAATTTCGTAAATTAGTAGAAAATGCATGTGATATTTTATATAGAATACAAGTAAGGCCTGAGCTAAAGATTGAATATATAAGTCCGGCAATAAAGGATATTATAGGTTATGCCCCGGAAGAGTTTTATGATAATCCTAAGCTATTTGCAAGCATTATTGAAGAAGATAGTTATAAGAAAATAATTGGTACTGAATATAATGAAAAGGACTATAACAAAACCTTGATTTTAAGGTGTTGCTGTAAAAATGGAAAATGTACTTGGATTGAAATGCGTAATACTTCCTACTATGATGAAGAGGGCAATCTTAAAGTAGTACAGGGGATAGCACGTGATGTTACAGAAAAGCAGAAATTAGAAGAAAAATTGCTGCAACTTAGTCATCACGACGCTTTAACAGGTCTATATAATAGAACTTATTTTGAAGAAAAAATAGCGGAGATTAGCAATAAAGATAAAGGGATAGTGGGTTTGATTGTATGCGATGTAGATGGGTTAAAGATAATAAATGATACCCTCGGTCATTCTCGGGGAGATAAATTACTGATGGATACAGCCCATGTAATTAAAGAATCTTTTCGTCAATGTGATATAGTAGCGCGGATTGGTGGAGATGAATTTGCCATAATTCTTGACGATACTAGCAAGGAAGATGTGGAGAAAGCAACGGAACGTCTTAAAGAAAATGTGGAAAAATATAATAAGATAGAACCGGAGCTGTCTTTATATTTATCCATTGGCTATGCTGTTTCTGATGCACAAGAAATTAATCTTCTAGATATTTTTAAGGAAGCAGATAACAGGATGTATCGGGAGAAGTTGGTCCACAGTCACACTTCTCATAGTGCAATATTGCAAAAATTAGTTAAAACCCTTGAAACAAGAGATTTTCTTAATGAGGGACATGCCAGACGGATGCGTGTGTTGGTAGTAAAACTTGCAGAAATGCTGGGACTTTCTCAAACATGCATAGAAAGGTTATGTCTGTTATCCCAGTTCCATGATATTGGAAAAGTTGGGATACCCGAGTATATATTACACAAACCGGGTCCACTTACAGAAAAAGAACTTGAAATTATTCAAAGACATTGTGAAATAGGGTATCGCATTGCTCTATCTTCTGTAGAACTTGCACCCATTGCTGATTATATATTAAAACATCATGAATGGTGGAATGGAGAAGGATATCCTTTAGGAATTAAGGGTGAGGATATTCCCATAGAATGCAGAATTATAGCCATAGTTGATGCATTTGATACCATGACTACCCCTCGTCCTTACCGTAAAACAGTTTCTTATCAAGAAGCATTGGAAGAATTAAAACGATGTGCAGGTAGTCAATTTGATTCAGAACTGGTAGAAAAATTTAAAGACTTAATGGACCAAGAAAGCTACAGTTTAGAATTTATGAAGGAAAATGAAAGTGGATTTTCTGGTTAGTAAATGTGGTCGTAGGGCCGCATTTACTAGTTCACAAATGAAGCTGTAGAGGAGGATAGTAGATTGGGACTGAGGCTTGTTATAGCTGATTCAGATAAAGAATACCTTAACGCGTTAGTTGAGTATTTAGCAAACCAAGAATTAGGAAAATTCTATGTAACTTCATTAACTGAGGAGCATGAATTTTTAGAATACATAAAAAACAATGAAAATAGAAGTGATATCATCTTAATAGCAGCGGAATTATGTAGGAAAATAAAAGAAAAAATCAGGGAAGTAAATTTCGGGACAGTTATAATCTTAACGGCAGGGGATATCCCTTTAAATGACCTAAAATATGCCACCATAAATAAGTACCAGTGTGGAAATAAAATTATTAATGATATGAGAGATATTTATCAGCACCAGAGAGGTGTTATTAGAGTTAATGCAGAAAATGAAAGGGCTAAGGTTATAGGAGTTTTTAGTTCCCAGGGAGGTGTAGGGAAAACAACAGTTGCCGTAGGGCTTAGTATTCAGCTTGCTTGTGAAGGTAAAGCTGTGCTTTATTTAAATCTAGAGAATTTTCCTAGCACCACCTTGTATTTTGAGGGAGGAGAAGAAAAAAATTTTTCTAATGTCTTATATTACCTTCAACAACAGAAGCCGGATATTTCCTCGAAAATAAAGGGAGCCCAGTGTAGTGATAGTTATTATGGAGTATATTTTTTCCAACCCCCTGACAGCCCTTTAGATTGGAATGAGGTAACAGAAGGACAGCTAGAAAGATTGTTACAGGAATTAAAAAAAACGGGTAATTATGATTATATAGTTGTGGACTTGTCCAGCAGTCTAAATACAAAGAATATAGTTGTTTTAGGTAATTGTGACGATATTATTTTAGTGTTAGCTTCCTCACAAGTATGTAGAATTAAGCATCAAATGTTACTAAGAAATTTAGAAATTATGTCTTCTGTTACCAAGGCACCTTTAACAAATAAACTACATTATATTTTAAACTGCTACGATGATAAGTGTTCTATTCCGTGTGCTGCTGATGATAATTTGCTTGATAAAGAAAAGCTTATAAAGATCCCCTATATTAGCACATTATTACTACCTGCTGAAAAGTGCTATAGAATAGATATGAATTGTAAATTTGGCACGGCAATGTATCAATTAGTTGAAGATATTAAGACCGAGATAAAGGATGAGAGAATTGGTATTTTGGACAAATAAGCGTTATGGGTTAAGCCATAACAGAAAAAATGGTCTAGATAGCTATCTCACATTAAACCTGGAAAGTGAGGAAGAAATTATAGCTTATCAGGTAGAGATGCTAAGGAACAATCCCCATGCTACCCTTTTAACCATGCAAGTATTGCAAATTGACGGGAATATAAAACTATCATATAGAACTACCGGTAAGACTACATTGACAGAGCATTTGCGAGCAAAACCCCTAAATAAAACTGAATATATCAGGTTTGTGGAAAAATGCTGTCAAGTAGTAGTGGAAAGCAAAAAATATTTGCTGTATCCCGGTAATTTTATTTTAGATAGCGATTATATATTTTTAGATGCAAATTATAACATTTCTTTTGTTTATGTACCGTTACATATAGAAGATAACAGTCTGGAGAAAAACCTGAATTATTTTCTCCATAATTTATTATCAGAAGATTTTATGGAGGAAAGTTATAGGGGCGATTTGGCATATCAAATAAATCATATTTTAGAAAATAACAAAACAAAACCTGGGGAAATAATCAAACAAGTTACAAAATTGAAAGATCAGGATAGCAAGGATATCCCCGAGGAAAAACCCTTTCGTCTGGAGTCATCTACAGAACAAATTCAGGGAAAAAAGGTGCCTACAAAATGGAAATATATTTTTTATTGTTTTGCCCTGCAATTAGTTTTTATAGGAGTTATCCTCAGAATTGCAAATTCTTTTAATTTCGCCGGGAAACTTATAATAGTATACGGAAGTGTTATTCTATTTGTATTACTAACTGATCTTAAACTAATAAGAATACTTAGCACTGATAAGCAAGAAAAATAACCTCAGGAATCAAACCTGAGGTTTATTTTTTAAGTGTTTTTTATTGGACCATGTTACCCATTTGGAAAGCCAAATGCTGAGTTCATAAAGTATTATCATGGGCAAGGCTAGAAAAATTTGGGTCACAACATCGGGAGGCGTTAGGAGGGCGGCAGTAAGAAACATAATGAAAAATACATATTTTCTCTTTGTTATCAATAACTGTGGTGTAATTATGCCGATTTTGCTTAGAACATAAACTATGATGGGTATTTGAAAAATCACGCCTAAGGGGATAAGGAACCAAAAAACAAATGAAATATAGGAACTAATAGAAATCATCGGTGTTAAACCACCCGATAGAGTGACTACCAGCATTCTTAATCCTAAGCCCAGAATGTAATAATATCCGAAAACTACTCCTGAACTAAAGAGAATAACAGCGAAGAGGAGCAGTACAAATAGCATTCTTTTCTCATTTTTATAAAGGGCAGGGGAGATAAAATTAATAATTTGCCACAGGATAACAGGTGAAGAAATTATGAATCCTCCTAATAATGATACTTTGAGTTGTGCAATAAAACCTTCACCTACTCCGATGAATACCAGGTTTTCCCCTAATCCTTGGATAGGGCTTAAAATAATATCCAGCAGAAATTCCCGGAAGAAAGCATAGCTGATTACAGTACCGGCTAAAACGGCAATTAAAGTTATAAGCAATACTCTTCTAAGCTCCTCAAGATGTTCATAAAGGGAAGAACTTTTTAATTCTTCAGTCATGGAAATCACCTTAATTATTGTTTGTTATCTTTTCAGTATTCTCTTTTATTTCAGAATCTCCTTTTACAGCAGTTTTAAATTCATTCAATCCTTTTCCCATAGCGCGTCCGATTTCGGGAAGTTTAGCCGGCCCAAAAATGATTAAGGCCAGTACGATGAGCAGAATAATTTCAGGTAGTCCTACATTAGGGATAATACCTAAGGTTGTCATAGTATTCACCTCGTATTTAAACTTTTTCGGCAACTATGCTGGGATTAAGGAGATATTCTTCCCTGGATGCCAGCTTTTTGCCGGGATATAGATCCATAAACCAGTTATGATAAAGCATAATGTTAATCCATAAAATGACCGGAGCCATGGGGAATTGTTGAGGATGAGAATAACCCGGTTGTGTACCTAAAATAGGAGGACTGAATTTGTAATATAAGTAATGCAGTATGCCTGTTGTGACAAGGATAATGAGACAACGTATGGCAATATTGATGGAAGGGGCATATTTTTTGGGCCAATTATCAAAATAGAAATTTAAAACCATAGCGGGAACAAGGATCATACAAGCTAATTCACCGCTGTGTAAATAGCGCCAATCCGGGGCATATAAGCGTTTGGCTCCTTCTACGGCTACTCCCCAGGAAATGTCTTGGAGAAGATTGAAAGTGGCAAACATAACAAGAGCGAAAACTAAAACTCCAAAAAATCCGGCAATACCGCGGAGAGGTTGTTTTTTTATGAGACAGAAAGGATAGCGTTCGAAAGTAAGCTCTAACAGCCAGATAGAAATGGTACCGCACATAACCCAACCTACATTAAAGTTACCACTTAAGGTATGAGCAAATTTATACCACCAAGGAAAAGCTGCGGCAAATTCTTGCCAGGGATAAAAAAGCACATGATAATGGGGATGCATTAAGCATAAAAAGATATATGTTGTTAATAAGAAAGTCCAGGCCCATACAGTGAACCCTCTGGCAGGTTGTTTCATCCCGTGCCAGGGATGATTTTCGAAGCAAACGGGCCAGATAGGGCTAAGCCAGGAAGCGATAGCTGCCATCATTAGGATGGCCAGGGAGGAGTATTCGCGAGCAAAGAAGGAAGACATCCCTAGTTCAGTAAGGACAGGGGCACTTAAATAAGGGATAGAGAGGCGGCCGATGATGCTGTAGTAAAAGATCCAAACCATGAAGCCCACAATACCTAAATTTACAGTAATTAAGATTATACCTTTTATTAAAGGATGGCGTGTTTCCATAAATTTATAGCTGAAAGGCCAAAAGTTAAAGATATAAGCTTGCCAGATGGAAGCGATGAGAATCCATCTAATGTACATATAGCCATATTGGGGAGTATACCAGCGCAGAATTCCTCGGGGATCCATGCAAATCCACCATACGATTAAGAATAGCGCCGTTACCAACAGGAAATTAATGAAACCTTGTATAGGCTGTTTCATGCGGGGCTGTAAATCCCGGGTTTCTAGCCATAAATAATCTTTATGATTCACTATTATCCCTCCTTAACTTAGAAAGTCATAGAGTCTCCATTACCTAAATAAATATCACGTTTACTCTTAAACTGGGCAGTACCTTTTATAACAGGAAGATTTGCTGCTACCATTTTCTCAGCAGTTATATATCCTGTACAATGATTGCATCCTAGTCTTTCTATGCCATAATGATGTAAAGCTAAGACCAGATCATCATATTGGGGGTCCCAGTCTTCGAAGGGGGAAATGTGCAAACCACCTTGCACAGCGTAAATTTTATCCCCACCTTTAAGAGTCGATTTGACATGTTCCATTAAACTAATAATGCCCATATGGCAACAGCCGGTTACGATACCGATCCCTTTATCTTTAACATTAAAAACCAATACTTCCTCACCGAATACTCGGGTTATGATGGGCACATCAAAAGTAATAGAGGCCACACCAGGCATAATTTTGTGAACTTTTCCCGATTCTCGAACTTCTAGGGGCCCTGTATGGGGTACTTTATTGGAAAGATGGCATTTGGGAAATTCTGCCCCTTTGAGCAGTTCAAACCCTTCGGGATAGAAACCCTTAGGCACAATTATAGGTATATCAGGCCGATGTTTTAGAGTAGATTCGATGCCCCAATAATGATCAAAATGTTCATGACTAATTATGAGAAATTCAATTTCCCCGTTGGCCAGCATTTTATCAAGACCTTCTCGCTTGAAACATTCATCAGTCCAATCTACATTCCAACCGGTATCCAAAAGGAATTTACGTTTGCTTCCATCCAACTGCTCAACTTCAATTAAAGTGGCATAACCTCCGGCGTTGTCTCCTTTCCATCCTTCTTCTACTCCGGTGTTGGTCCAAGGTATCTCGTATTGGTTTACCAGCAGTCCTCCAGCCTTCTTAATATCTTCTAAAAGTAGGGGATTATTAAACCAGCTGGTTTCGCTGATTACTTTAACAGAAACACTTTTACATTCCCCTATATCTTCCGTACCTACTTTAGCAGGAGGTATAAATGTATTTTTCATGACGGTTGAGGAGACACCCGCCATAGCAAAGTATCCTACAGTGCCACCTACCGCTAATCCTTTGAGAAAATCTCTTCTGCTAAGATCACTCACTTCGTATCCCTCCTTTGTTATTTAAGTGAAGATATCAACTGAATAATTTTAATTGTTATTAAAAAACAACCACTGCCTACAATCAGGCCAAAAATTAATCCGCTTTTAAAACCTTGAGACTTAGTAGAGCCTTGCCTTGGTTTTTCCACCACCATAAGTTACACCTCCTTAAAAATAAAAAGTGTGTGTAATTAAAGTAACAGCTGGATTCTCTTTTTTCCATGTATCGCCTCCTTCCTGTTTATAAAAAATATAGCCGGGAGCTGTTACTTGCTCATTTTTTATGGCCTCGTAGCCTAACTTAGGGAGGACGGCATCGAGAAATATGTCAAGAAAATTGCAACAATTACACCAACAAGGAACCTTCCTATCCAGGGAGCCCGGCGTAAGCAGTTGAATTTCTTGGTTGCTTTTCTCTATGGTAATTCCGGAAACAGAGTATTGAAGAGCTATGTTCTGAGCTTGTAGGGATAATTGTTGTAGTCTGTTTCTTTCCATGAGAAAAGTTATTTCTCCGATTACGAACAAAGAGGGGTGAATTTCTTGGCGAGCCAAGAGTTTAGGGATCCCTTTAAGTTGCAGGCTGGAGGATTTTTTAACATGGGTAGGACAGCAAGGGCAGTTATTATGGTGATTGGAGGGAATAGGAGAATCATCGAAGAGCTCACTTACACGTACGACTTGCTCTCCACAGGATAGATCGAAAAAAGAGGGATGATGGGGATAAGGATAATGCCTTAATAGAAATTTACTTTCTTCATCATGACTGGAGAGATGCTGCCAATCATACAGGTTAAGTTCATATACTCCAAATTCTTTTTCCGGCCAGATATACCAGGCCGGGTTATTACCGGGAATAGTGCTAATATAAGTAATGGGACCATTTTCAGTTTGTTCCATATATTTTAACCAGCAATTAGAAAGGAAGGTATAAATTTGTCTCATGTTTTAACTCCTTTCAGTAAAAATTTCCCGGGCTAATTCTAATTTAGATTTATTGCTAGGATCGATGCCCAACTGTAGAGCAGCATCAACTAATTGGTCATAAGGGGCTTCGGAGAGTAAAGGATAACAGGAAAAAACAGAACTGAAATAATCTTTATTATCACTTTCTGGCTGATAATTCAAGTTAGTGCTGTCCAGTAAAATCTTAAAATATTCTGAGAGACCGCTTTTCAAAAAGTGACGTCTATCCATTTTGCACCTCCGTTTAATATAGATAGCAAGAACCTTGCCAAAAAAAAGAGCTGAATTCCAAGGAATTCAGCTTACTATTTGTGTAACTCTGTTACCTAAGTGTGTAAATATTTTTACAGTAAGAGAAAAAAACTTAAGTAGAATTTTCATTCTTCAGTTTGTTATAGAGGGTTTTACGAGATATGCCCAGCATCTTAGCAGCTTTACTTTTGTTACCGTCACAATAGTCAATAATATGTTTAATATAATCTAATTCTTTTTTCTGAACTACATTAGATAAGCTAATATATTTTTCATTATTTATAAGATAATCAGGGAGATGTTCTTTACCAATAATATTTCCTGGGGCTTTAATGAAAG
>JAHDSB010000011.1 GCA_018433015.1 Clostridia bacterium
AATTATTATGGATCAACCATGTTAAAATTTCTCTAATTTTCCCTTGTTGTGGTACAGTTAAAAACTCATTCTGTACAACTTGAATATTCTGAAGACTTATAGCACTACCCTCTTCTATTTCAAAATAATTAAGTATCTTCATTACTTGAACAGCGCCTTCCCGCATATCAAACTGGCCAAATAAATAATCCCCTCCTTTAGGCGTAAGTACAAATAAATTCATCTTATTAACTTTTATTAATTTTTTCTCCAGCAATCCTCCAATAATTAAATCCAATTGACTTAGAGCAGTCTGGGACAAAGCCTTCTCTCCGGAAAGTATAGCAGAATAAGCTATTCCTTCTCCTCCATGGTTATTCAAATGTAGAAATAATCCCAAAAACTCCTCTTCCCACGGCATCAATTTATCCCCCATATAGAATCCCCTTTCCTATTTAAAACCTAGACTTCAAAAATCTTACCGTCTACAGCATATTCGCATTCCAACTGGTAAAGCCTGCTCAGTACGTCTTCACCCATATGGGTAACAATCATTCTTTTTGCATTAATTTCGTCTTTATGTTTCATTAAGGTTTTATAGTCTATATGGTATTTAATCTTCTGCTCATAGGTTGAAGCTTCGGTGATTAATAAATCAGCTTGCTGTCCAGCTTTTATCAAATTAGGTATCAGCTCCGTATCTCCTGAATAAGCAAGCACCTTATTAGAAAACTCTAATCTTAAAATCAAAGTAGGAGCACCACTGGGATGTTCGCCTAAATAAGGCATAACAGTAATCCCGTCCAATACCTGGGGATTATTTGGTTCTAGTTCAATAAATTTTAAAGCAAAATTAGTTTCATCTATAGTTGAGCCGGGAAACAGTATCTCCATAGCCTGTGCAACTCTTTCTTTTGTACCGGCGGGGCCGGCAATTATTAAAGGTGTTGTGCGCTTACTTAGCTTCTGTGCTTCCAAAATGAAATATGGCAAACCACCGAAATGGTCTCCATGTAAGTGAGATATAAAGATCATATCAATATCATTAGGATTGATTTTATATTTACGCATTCCTATTAAAACCGTGGTCCCGCAATCCAACAAAATTTTATTCTGATTCGATGAAACCATGATACAAGTTTGCAAGCGGCCCCCACTGCCAAAAGCATCACCGCTTCCCAAAAATTGTATTTTCACCTTATTCAATAAAAAACCCTCCCTTCTATATTAAAAAACACCAAGAACCTGAGCAAGCAATTTAAATGCTGCCAAAATAGTTAACACCCAAAAGGCCATAATAATTGTTTCCGATTTAACTTTATATATTATGCGTGGAACTATGCTAGCCGATATAAGTGTCCCGGCAGCTAACCACAGAACATAATCCCATTGAATAGAACCGAGACGTAAAAAAACAGCAAAAAAATTAGCAATAAAAATTGTAAAAGTTGAGGTAGCCGAAGCTATAGCCGTAGGAACTCCTATAGCCATAGTTAAAATGGGTACATATACTACCCCTCCCCCTAACCCCAGAAGTGCTCCTATCAAACCTCCCATAAACGCTATTATTATTCCCGGAAATAGCCTGGCAGTATAACTAAATTCGATATTATGTCTATCCTTGAATTCTCTAAACACCATCAATCTTTGCTTTAAACTTTTGACTTCTTCTTTGTCGGAGAGTTCGTCGGTTGAATGGGCTAGATTCTTAACTTTATTTATTTCCTCTTTATATTTTTCCTTTTTAAAACAAAGAGAAAGTATTTTAAAGCTAGCAATGGTCGTCATTGTAAGGGCAAATAGCACCTGAAAAATATCCGTCTCAATCTGCTGCTGTTCTAACCAGAGGGATAATAAGCCCCCGGCAAGGGAACCGGGAACAGCAAATATCATGAAGTAGCGGGCAACCTGAAAATCAATTCTTCTCTCTCTTATATAAGCTAGTGTCCCGGAAAAAGCCGTAAAAATAATGACACCTAAGGAGGTAGCCGTAGCAAGATCTCCTTTAAGACCATAAACTAGCATTAATATAGGTACAGTTATAATACCTCCCCCTATACCTACGGCGGAAGATATTGCTCCAATCAACAATCCGGAAATAAAAAGTCCTCCAACTTTAAGCACAGAAAATTCCAACATGCTAAAACTCCTTTAACTAAGAAACATTTTTTCAATATCTTATGGCATTATTAACTACCTATCTTGTACTTTCGAAGCTATTTCTTACATTTTAGCAAGCTACCTGTATTTGTTCTACTATAGCATCTAAGTAATTACTTGATGTAAAGCACTTATAATTTGCTGCATGGAATAAGGTGATTCTTTACAAAATTCTTTAGCATCCTCTAATATTTGCTTTATTTCTCCCCACTGCTTATATTGTTTGAATTTATCTTCCCGCTCAATCCCTAATGCTTCTGCTACTAGTGAAACATAATTAACAATCCCATAGTTGTACTTAGCTTCTTCACTGCTAAAAATACTATGACAAGATTGACAAACATCAACTAAAATTTCGGCCTTAGTCGATGCAGCCTCATTTAAACGTTCATCCCTTACTTTCCCTAAAACTTCCGGAAAAAAGTCCAAAGCACCACTGCCACAGCAAGCCGTGTTTTTACCATGACGAGGCATCTCTATCAAATCTACTCCGGGGAGCTTATTTAATAGATCACGCGGTCCATTAAGATCAGCTCCTGTATAAGCTGCCTTACAAGCTTCATGCAAGGTAACTTTCTTATCTATCCGCCTTTTAAAAGGAAGTTTATCTATATGTTGGGATAGAAATTGAGGCAAGGAAATTAGTTTAAAAGGTAATTCATGTACAAATGATAATGTTTCCTGAAAGCGGCATAAACAGGTAGGACACCACAGAATTACTGTTTCCGGCTGATATGAAGCAAGCTTAGCAATTAACTGTTTAGCAGCTTCTTCCCCTTTTTCCACATCTCCTGAGTAAAGGGCAATATCTCCACAACAATAGTCTAGGCCGGGCACAAAAGCACACTCTGTTGTAACGAAATCCAGGAGATCCAGAGCTGTAAGAATCTTCTCCGGCTGAAAATACACATTGCACCCGGGAAAGAAAACATATTTAGTCTTTTCTTTATCAGTTGGAGTTGATATTCTTTGATAATCTTCCCTTACTACTTGTATACTGGCTAAAACCCTCTGTACCGCTCCTGGATTTCTCGGGTCCTGAAATGAATCCTTCTGCAACCCCTTACGCCTGTAATCACTTTTAATAAGCTCGTTAATATGCAAGGGATTTAAACCCCGGGGACAAAAACTATCCACACACTGAAAACACTCCATACAAGCAAAAGCCTTCGTATATACAGTCTCTTTTTTTATTCCCTCTTGCAAAAAATCCAGCACATCCTGCTGTATATCACCTGGAGACATATCTTTCAAACTTGTGTATTTAATAACAGGGCACTTTTGTACGCATAAACCACAGCTTGTACAATCTGTCAGGATCTTCTTTCTTTGCTCCTGGTAATAGTCCTCTAAAGTTCGCTTCTTATATTTCAAACTATCCCCCACCTCCTTTCAAACAGTGGTTCTCCTCATAATTTGTTAAAACTATTGGGCAGGTTCTAAGGTAATTAGCACAATTTCCGGTTTAATATTAAAGCGCAGTGGTAACCCGCTTTCTCCTAAACCTCCTGTAATAACCATCTTTGTTTTTCTCTCGGCATATAGCCCATAGTCCCAGTGGGGAAATAGCCCTTGTCCCGGTGCTATCAATGCTCCAATCAAAGGCATCCTAACTTGTCCCCCATGAGTATGCCCTACTAAAATCAGATCTATTTTATGCTCTACTGCAGTAGGAAAAATATTAGGTGCATGGGCCAGCAATATTTTCGGTGCACTATCTGCTATACCCTTAATAGCTGCGTTTAGATCGTCCCTTTCGGTATAAGGATCATCAACTCCAACTAGCCACATGTGCTGTCCTTTTTTATCAATCCTAACTGCTTTGTTATCTAAGATTTGAACACCTAAGTTTACTAAATCTTCCTTTATATTGAACCCCGTCCACCATTCATGGTTGCCGGGTACAAAGAAGACAGGTTTTTGTAATCCTCTTATTAAATCTATGATGGGCGCTTCCACGGGACGACGTTTATTAATCAAATCACCCGTTATAGCTACAATATCAAAGTCTAGTTCATCTATTAATTTCAATATTTTCTTTTGTTTCTCACCAAATTCTTTGCTATGAAGATCACTAAAATGCAAGATAGTAAAGCCTTTCATACTAGCAGGTAAATTTTCCACCGGTATCCTATAGCTTTTTACGATGATGGAATTAACTTGCCAGTAAATATATAACACTATTAATACAATTGTTAACGTTATAATTACAAGGATTTTACCTCTTATCATATTTAATAAGTCCACTGTAAACCTCCTGACAAAATCTATTGTATAAAATTTTAGTATATAGTCATCCAAAATCTACTAAGCTCTTTAGTTTATCCGATAGCTAACCACCGCTAATACTTCCGCCTCTATTAGGGGCGCTAAGCTCAGCTTTGCATACAGTAAGCACTAACGAACAAGTTCGTAAGTATTACTAGCATGGATAACGATCTCTAACCGTCAGAAGGAGTTTAATACTCCTTCTAAAGCCAAAAACTCTGTTTATGTATTTACAACCTTTAGGATAGAATGAAATGTTAATTATAGCAACCCCATTGCTAGAATTTTTACTTTATCTTATAATAACCTCGGAATGAAAAAACACGGCCCAGTTGGTAGTCTGGGCGCACTGTTCTTGTAAAATCAGTGTCAGTAACCTTCCCCCCTCGGGATGTCCCTTATTCCTCTATTTTTAATTTAGAGGGGGAATCTTGTTATGAAACTGACAGTCTATCATGACGGGCAATATTGGGTAGGTGTAGTAGAAGAAGAATTCCAGGGAAAACTTAAAACCTGTAGGCACATCTTTGGCCCGGAACCACAAAATGAAGAAATACTTAACTTTGTTAATAATGATCTACTTAATTTGCTGAACCGCTCTTCCCAATATGTAGCAATTAAAGAAGCCGAAGAAAAGAAAATTAATCCCAAAAGATTAGCACGGCTAGCTGCCAAAGAAGTAAAAAAAGTTGGCATATCCACTCAAGCACAACTAGCGTTACAGCTTGAGCGGGAGAATAACAAAAAAGAGAAAAAAGTTCTTACCCGTCAACAAAAAGAAGAACACAAAGAAACCTTACGCCAGTTAAAAATACAAAAAGCTAAAGCAAAACATCGTGGAAGATAGCTGTCATCAACAGCAAAGAACCCGGTTTCACCGGGTTCTTTGCTGTTTACTAGATATTTTGTGCACTTGTTAAAGCATTTTCAATGGCCTTAATAATAACTTTGCTACTGGAAGTTGCTCCTGTAACTGCATCCACCTTTAACGTTTGATTTTCTATAATTTTGGCAGGTATTATTTCCGCCATTTCACCCCTACCATTTCTGTGTTTTAACAAATTAATAGCTGTAATCTTGTGATCTTTAACGGTAACTTCTACTTCTGCGGTGACAAAAACTGCTTCACACGAACCTGTATAAATACCATCAGGTGTGTTTTGTAAATCAACGCTTTCTATAACAATGCTGGATATTACGTTTTGATATTTAAAATAACTATGGCCCATGATACCCACTGCTAAAAGAATAACAAATCCTATAATCATCCCAATTCTTTTCTTTTTTGTATTTTTCTTATTTTTTTCTAAACGGGACATTACCTTCTCCTCCCTCTTTAATAATTATTTTTTCCTTATATTTCCTTCTTCTAATCATTATATCTAAACTATATATATACGCAAGTATCCCAAGCTGTAATAAACTTGAGATACCACTAATAAAAAATTTTTCTATAAATTATGGTCTGCTATGAACCTGATTTAAGATTAATAAAACATTTTTTAATATATTTCTTAGTTCATCTCGCTCCACTGTTAATCCTCTGGGATAGCCATACTCACTTTTAACCTCATTTATAATAGTAAAAAAATTGAATAATAAATATTTGTTATCTAAACCTATTCCTTTTAGAAAACTCTTATCCTGATCAATTATTTCTTGGAAATTAACAATTTTATCATTAAAACTTACTGCTTTTAAGACTTTATTAACGAACTCAATTTGTCCTTTTTCAGAACCTTGATCTTCTAAATATACTAAATAAGCCTCACAAAGTAACATAAATAATCTTTCTGCTGCACAAGAAAGCATGGTCAAAGCAGGAAGATTCTTGTTATTTACAGCACAAAGACAAGACTCATAAAAATATTTTTTTGTAATGGAATCCATATGAACTTCATTCATAATCTCAAGTAATTCTAAACATATCTCTACTAAATCTTCATCGTTCTGGCATTTCTCCAAGAGGATACTGATTTTAACATCAGCCAAATAATAGTCTTCATTTTGTTCAAAAAGTTCCAAACAACATGAATATATCTTGTCCTTCTTATATTCAAGTAAGCATAACAAATCAATAGGGACCCTAATATCAAGGGTAGCCTTAAACTGATCCCATTTTTTAAAAGAATAGGAGCTTGTAAAGACAAATTTAATGGTTGCCTGCTTTAGCAAATCTGCCGTAACATATTCTCCTTCATTTTCTAATTTACTTCTCAATGTATCTAAAAATACTTCTGTATTAGAATTCATCTTGTCCACTGCTTTCTCCACCTTTTTAAAAAATATAGCCTTAGCAAAAAGCTAAGACTTAACTTCTTATTTTAAAGAACCTATACATTGTAATATTTTATCAGCTTTTTCTATTTCTTCAACAGTAGGTGAAGATAATATTTTTTCTTCTTTCATCTCTTCAATTGTTTTCCAAGTAAAGGCCGAAAACTCAGAATTGATATTTAGCTGACCTTTCTGATAACAACATAAATAAATTATTCCTAATACCCTTGCTTTTGCTTTACTCCAAACAAAGACCGGACTAATCACTTCTACTTCCAGATTTGTTTCCTCTTTAATTTCTCTTTTTACTCCTTCTTCAGGACTTTCTAATAACTCCACCCACCCTCCTGGAGGAGACCAAATACGGGGCGGGTTAATGCGTTTTAGTAATAAATATTTTCCCCGATTTTCTACAAGCCCTAATGAAAATACTCTTGCCATGCTATTACCTCTAGTTATTACTAAACTTTTCTATATACTATTCACTAAGTTCATTATTGTTAAAATTATTCTTTATTTCCCGTTTCAGTAGTAATGTTTTAACAAGCCTTTCTCCAGCTCTTTGCGCCTTTTTGCTAGCTTCAGTATTCTTCGAAGCTTCACCAGCTTTAAAAAGCCCTAAAGCCTTTATGGTGTCTACAACTCGGTAGCCCATATCAGTAAGGGGTTTAGTCATAGCTTCTGCCGTAAAACCCATATACTTTTCCTCAAATTGTTCACAAACTGCTACCGTCACAGCATATTTACAACCCAAGGCTTCATTAATTCCTACCCAACAAGAACGATCGTCTTTTGCAAAAACTTCGAAACAATAGCACCGATCAATAAAAGTTTTCACCTCAGCCGTCACATTATAATTATAAGTTGGCGAACCTAGAACAAGGGCATCAGACTCTAGCATTAAGTCATATATTTTCTGCATATCGTCCTGAACAACACACCTGTAAGTATCCTTACATCCTTCACATCCTGTACATGAACTTAGGGAGTAGTCTCCTAAAAAGATTATCTCCGTCTCTATACCATGATTTGCAGCTATTTTCAAGACATCCTGCACAAGTATAGAAGTATTGCCCTTTTTTCTTCTGCTACCGACAATTCCTAATATTTTCATAAAGACCTCCTATTGTTTAAAATAATCAAAAATCTGTCCGAATTCTATTCCTGCAATATTCTTATTTTTATATTTTTGATAGAGAGCTTGTGCTCCTTCTCGCAAATGATTTGATGTTATACCATGGGATATGGATAAAGTTGCTTCGATGAAAGCCGCCAGATTATCACAGGCTTTTAATACTTCTCCATCAAGGGGACAATACTTTTCCTTATTATACTTTTCATTTATTTCTCGGGATGTTACGATATATATTTTTCCTTTTTCTTTTGTTTTGCTGACAAATTCATTATTAATAAAATAATTAATTTCTTCGTGCATATATAAAGGCAACAAGGGCAAGATCTTTTCTGCTACCTGTCTGTTTTCTATTTCTTTTATAAGTTTATCCAATCCGGTAATAGAGGATTTAACGGGTGAAATGATATCCCTTGTTAATACTTCCGGTAAATCATGAAACAAAGCAGCAAAATAGTTATTACACAATCTTTTGTCACAAGCGTTCAGTTCCAGAGAACAAAAATATGAAAGCATGGCAACAATCAACATATGCCCCATTACTGATGTTTCTGGTATCCTGGGAGATTGAGCCCAGCGTTGTTGAAATCTTAATTGTCCTACAAGATCCAGAAAATTGCTGGTCTTTTTATTAAGCATCAGTTTTTGCACGCCGATAAGTTCATAATGTTCTTCCATTTCATTTTCTATCCGCGTTTTAGTTTCTTCAATCCCAAAAATATTAGCATTGAGGCTATAGATAATCTTAAACTCCCAGAAAGTTGCAAGATGATGAGCAGCCTTAAGAATCTTTTTTATATTACGGGAATATTGTTCGTCAAATAAGTAGCTTTTGAATTTATTAAAAAAGTTGCCTGGGATATTCTCTAAATTATCCTTTAATTGTTCAACAACCCATTTATTTAGCTCTTCTCCTTGCTCTTTCATCAGTTGATAGTAGATGGGCGGTTTTATATCGGTGAGTATAACTCGCTGTAAATATTCAAAAAGCCCTCCTTCAATTAATGCCCGCCAATCTATAGTATTATTTCTTTCCTGTTCTTCAAACTTGGCTACCACATAGGCAATAACCATCTTCTGCGCCTGTTTGTCCAGCTCAGTAAATCCTTTCGGCCTGATATGGTCATTCCAGCGTTGCATATGTGCTCCTTGATGCAATAGTTCTAAAATAGGCTTTCTGATCATCAATCTCCCCCCTTTACAGTCAAGACATATAACTTTTCATGTTCTGATGTCTTCTCTTCTAATTGTATCTTAAATTCCTCAAGATGAGGTTTTGTTTTAAAAAAGAATAAATGAGTTATACAGTTACAATCACTAGCCCCAAATCCCGGCAGGGGAAGAAATGCATTAAAACCTTTATTAAATATCTTAGCCCACTGATGTTCGTATTTAGTATTGCCATAAGAATACCATATTTCGCTGATATATACTGCCTGCCTTAAATAGTCCAAATGCCAATGCTTTCTAGCTCCACCCTTTAAATGATGATTTATTCTAGCTTGTAGACCACCTGGTCCAAAAGCACTTCCTACATATACGTAATAACCGGGTTGTATCTGTAAAGAACCAAGTTTCCCAATTTGAACCTTCATCGGTTTTTGCGAGTTCATAATTAGAGCATATGTACCTGATTCTGCCCTTATCATCTTTCAGCTCCCAAGCTTTCTTTTCCTCCATTTCTTTCATTATATCATGCTCATTCCAGTTATTACCTGAATGTTTAATCTTAAGATAAAACCCGATAATCCACTTAGTGATGATTATCGGGTTATCTTTTGCTATTCTTGAATTTCTACTCCATAGAAGGGCATGTTGCTCCAGCCATTCCAGGACACTTTAAAATTCTTAACCCGTGGCTGTACTACGAATAAATGTTCTAGGCTGAATAAGGGTATCCAGGCTGCATCTTCCAGCACTATCTGTTGCTCCAATTCTTGATAAAGTTTATATCTTTCTTCTTGATTTGTCATGGTTCTGGCTTCTTCCAATTTTTGCTGTACTGCTTTATTTTTATAGTTGAAGGATCTGACCACAGAATTGTCAGGTGCAAAGAAAGAGTAGATAAAATTATCGGGGTCATTATAATCTGCAGACCAACTTGTCATGTACATGGGGAGCTTCCCTTCTTTTCTGGTGGCATACCAAGAAGCAGAATCCATTTGTACGATCTTTGCATTGATGCCGATTTCTTTAAACATAGCTTGCACAGCTTCATTAACCCTGAGATCTGACGGTCGATCTGTTATCTGGGAGATCTCCATATCAAAGCCCTCGGGATACCCGGCTTCCTTCAGCAATTCTTTGGCACCTACTGGGTCATACGGAATCTCCGGTACATTAGGATTATGCCCTGCTAGACCAGGGGGCATGATGGCATTACACAGTTTACCTTTTCCATAATATAATTTTTCTAGAATAGCCTTCCTGTCTATGGCCATCTGTAAGGCTTTTCTCACACGCACATCATCAAAGGGTTCGATGCCTTGATTGATACAGTAATAGTAAATGCCTACTCTAGGTCCTGATACAACCTGGTCTTTCCACTTATCGCTCTCCTCAAAATAAGGGATTTGTGTTCTGGCATTATCACAATCAAAAACGTCCAGCTCTCCTGTTTCGAAGAGCATTCGCTGGGTATCGGCATCGGGAATAAATTTATATATTACTTTATCTAATTTAGATCTTCCGCGAAAATAGTCATCAAAGGCTTCTAATGTTATGTGGTCATTTATAACCCATTCTGTAATCATAAAGGGACCCGTTCCGATGGTCAGTTCAGGTTCTTTACCAAATTGATCTTGAGCTGCTTCCGTCGCCTTACGATTGTAGATGGAGCCTGCCGGTGTGGCCAGGTTGGCTACAAAGGGAGCAAAGGGTTCCGCTAAAGTTATTTCTATGGTATATGTATCGATTACTTTTATGCCGCTAACCGTATCGGCCTTCCCTTCCATCCTCTCTTTTGCTCCGGCGATCATATCTACAAAATCAGTATTCAGGGCTTTAGTATCCGGATTTAGCATTCTGTCAAAAGTATATAACACATCATCTGCCGTAAATTCCTCACCATTATGGAATTTAACACCCTTTCTTAAATAAAAGGTATATACTTTCCCGTCCTCAGATACTTCCCATCTCTCCGCCAAACCTGGTACTAATTCTGATTTGCCGGGGCTAGTTGTAGCAGCTTCCACCAATCTATCGTAAATATTTAACGGTACACCATAATATTCCGTATTAAGCTGTGAATCCACCGTTCCGGGGTCAACTATATCCGAAACTCTCAGGGCATTACCTTCATCACTTTTATCTCCTCCGGAACATCCCCAGGTAAAAAGCAATGAACTACATAATAGCACAACCATTAACTTCTTGAACCTCACATTTAAACCCCCTTTATAAATTTTTATTAGTTTTTAAATTTTCTTAATTTTTTATTTACCACCTCTTTCTGCATGCAGATGTCTTATAGCAAGACACCCTTGTAATATCCTATGTTAGCCTTTTTATCAAATCTGGGTATTATTTTTTCTGTTTTACAACTCATAATAGTAACTACTCCCGGACCATGGCCCGCTAAGATACAATCACTATGGATGATAACTCCTATCGTCACTGCACCCTTTAAATATCCTCTGCCATATGTATTATCACAATCCCTTAACAGCACTAAATCACCAAACCTCAGCTTATTTAATCCCCATTTTTGTACAGCATCTTTGTCCGCCGTCATAATGTCATAATCCCCTTTAGCCGATACGGTAGCTCCAATGCCGGAACCCATTAGATAAGGAGGTACCTCTGCTACAACGGGAACTTCCAAGCAACCATTTATATCTCTTATTTCTATGGCCTCTAAAAGATGGGGATCAATACTCATTACCTTAACATCAGGATTTTCTAAAAACTTTAAACCAAGTCCAAAAGCTTTTATTTGAACTTTATCCCCGATAACCAACTGATCTAATTCATCCTTGGAAAAATAAAGCAGTGTATTATTTCTACCTCCATGGGTTCCTGTCACGAATCCACGTAATCCTTTTCCTTCTCCTGTAACTACTTTAGCTTCATTTCCTAAACAAGCTAAGGTAATTAGGGCTGTATTCTCTATATCAATCGGGTTATGAATGGATACCCCCGGCTCAATGTGATCTCCCTCCCAGCCAAAGGCACTGTCTCCCAGAGATACATTATACGTAATGGCGCCTATACCTGGTAAAATTTGCGGGACACCATCATACCCCACTTTATAGGGATCACTCATTCGGGGATGAGCAATTTCTCCCATGACTGACTGTATTACTAACTTTCCTCTATTTGTTTTAACCATATATATTCACCTCATACTCTTCATATAACTCGTTCTAACGGGAAATGGCAAGCATACTTTCTGTCACCAAGTTCAACCAACTGCGGCTCCTCTTGCTGACAAATCCCCCTGGCATAAGGACACCTGGTGTGAAATCTGCAGCCTGGAGGAGGGTTAATAGGACTGGGGATATCTCCTTCCAAGATCACTCTATCCCTGTCCCTAAACTTGGGATCGGGTAATGGTACTGCACTCATAAGAAATTTCGTATAAGGATGGAGAGGATGTTCAAACAAATCCTTACAGCTTCCTACTTCCACAATTTTCCCTAAGAACATTACACATACTCGATCAGATATATATCGTACTACAGCTAAATCATGGGATATAAAAAGATACGTTAAGTTAAATTTTTCTTGTAATTTTTTTAAAAGATTCAGTATTTGAGATTGGATGGAAACATCCAAGGCCGACACAGGTTCATCACATATTAAGAGTTCCGGGTTTAAAGCTAAGGCCCTGGCTATACCGATCCTCTGTCTCTGCCCTCCACTGAATTGATGAGGATACCTGGTCATATATTCTGTTCGTATACCCACTAAATTCATTAAATCAGCTACCTTTTCAATTTGCTCTTTCTTTTTAGCTATGTTATGAGTCCGTAAGGGTTCTCTAATAAGGTCAACTACTTTCATCCGAGGATTTAGGGAAGCATACGGGTCTTGAAAAATTATCTGTACTTGTTTTCTGAATTTATTTATTCCCTCTTTATTTAAAGTAGCAATATTGCTTTCTTTATAATACACTTCCCCTTCAGTAGGATCTAAAAGCTTTATTATTAAACGCCCTAAGGTACTTTTTCCACACCCGGATTCCCCCACTAGAGCCAAGGTTTCATTTTTGTAAATTTCTAAAGAAATATCATCAACTGCTCGCACAACGTCTTTCTTGCTTTTCATACCTTTACCGGTAGCTACAAAATATTTCTTTAAATTTTCACATTCCACTAGTTTCTCCTTCACATAAGTTCCCCCTTGCCTACTAACCTTTTAACCCATGTATTTCCAACATCTGACGAAATGCCCCTTGGTTACTTCAAATAATTCCGGTTCTTTTTCAATACAAATATCTTGGACAAATTCACAGCGTGGATGGAATTTACAACCATCAGCCAAGTTAAGTAAATTGGGGACTAGCCCCTTAATGTTATAAAGACTTTCATTATCCTTATGCAAATTGGGGATAGACTGTAATAAACCCTTGGTATAAGGATGGAGGGGATTCTCAAATAAACTATAGACATCCGCTTGTTCCATTATTCTGCCTGTATACATAACTAAAACATCATCACACATTTCCGCTATTACACCTAAATCATGAGTAATTAAGATTATCGAAGAATCTATTTCATCTTGAAGATTTTTCATCAAGCGCAAAATTTGAGCCTGAACTGTAACATCAAGGGCCGTAGTAGGCTCATCAGCAATTAATAATTTTGGTCTGCAGCTCAAGGCCATAGCAATCATTACCCTTTGTCTCAATCCTCCTGAAAGCTGATGGGGATAGGTATCTATTCTCTTTTCTGCTTCAGGAATACCTACCAGATTAAACATTTCTATAGCCTTTGCCCTGGCAGCCTCTTTATGCAGATTTTGGTGAAGTCTTAACACCTCCATGACTTGTTTTCCCACCGTATAAACAGGATTAAGTGAAGTCATGGGTTCCTGAAAAATCATAGAGATTTCGTTTCCTCTGATGGAATGCATTTGTTTAACGGAAAGGTCCAGAAGATTCTTACCAGCAAATAAAATATTCCCAGCTACTATTCTTCCAGGGGGTGTGGGAATTAAGCGTAAGATAGAGAGGGCAGTCATGCTCTTGCCACAACCTGATTCTCCTACTATTCCTAAAACTTTTCCTGCTCCTACTGCAAAACTTATATCATCAACGGCAGGTACGATACCTTTATCAGTAAAAAAATATGTTTTTAGGCCTTCCACACTCAGCATCACGTCATTATCAGACATTTAGGGACCTCCTCTTTCAAAATTATTGTTTCATATAAGGATCCATAGCATCTCTAAGCCCATCACCTAAGAAATTAAAAGCCAAAACAATAATTAGAATTGCTATTCCCGGTGTAATAGCTACCCAGGGAGCAGAGAAGATAAATTCTTTTCCTCGATAAACCATTAGCCCCCAACTGGGGGTAGGAGGTTGAGCCCCCACGCCTAAAAAGCTTAAACTAGCTTCTGACATAATGGCTTCAGGTATGCCTAAAGTAAACAGTACCAATAAAGAGGGAACACAATTGGGAAAAATATGTCTTAAAAGTATTACTTGTTTACTAACTCCAATAGCTCTTGCCCCTTCTACAAATTCTTTTTCTTTCAAAGATAAGGTCTGAGACCTTACTACCCTTGCGGTACGAGCCCATCCCACTACACTTAAAGCAATAAAAATATTTAACAGACTGGCGCCCAGGGTATACATTACAACCATAGATAATAGCAAGGAGGGAAACGCCAATACTATATCAGCTAACCGCATAATAAAATAGTCTATTTTCCCGCCATAATAACCGGCTATCATTCCCAGAACCGTTCCTACAATCATAGAAATAAGCGTAGGAATAAGACCAATAATCAGCGATATCCTGGAACCATAAATTATTCTACTTAAGATATCTCTCCCGAACATATCTGTTCCTATAAGGTACTTTGAACTGGGTTCATAAAATTGTAAATCAATTTCTACAGCATAGGGGTCATGAGGTACTATAAAAGGAGCAAAAATAGCCATGATTAAAAATAAAATAACTATTACGCCACCTAAAACTGCTAATTTATTTTTTCTAAAAGCCCTAAACAAATCTTGTAAAAAAGATTCCTGAGCTTTTTTCAAAGCTTGCTTCTTTTTTTTCATGCCGCTATCTTTTTTTTGAAGCTTAAATTTCAATGCCATATTCCCTTCTCCCTTCTAATCATATTTGATTCTGGGATCTATGTAGGAATATAGTATATCAGCAGCTAGATTCCCAATAATAACTAAAAATGTAGCAAATAAAACTGCCCCCTGCAAAAGCGGCATATCTCTGTCTTGAATAGCATTAACGGCAATACGCCCTATTCCCGGCACTCCAAAAATACTCTCCGTTATTACCGCCCCTGATAAGAGGGAAGCAACCTGGATGGCCATAATTGTAACTACCGGTAAAAAGGAATTTTTTAGAGCATGATGTACCAGAACCGCTGCCTCTGTGAGTCCTTTAGCCCGGGCTGTTCTTATATAATCATTTCCCATAACTTCCAAAAGGCTGGAACGAGTTAGACGAGCAATAACACCGGCGGAACTCCAGCCCAAAACTATGGCAGGCATAATAATGCAAATGGGACTATAAAAACCGGCAGCGGGTAACCATCCTAATTTAAGAGAGAAAATATATTGCATAATAAGACCGGACCAAAAAACAGGCATGGAAACACCAAATAAGGCAAAACCCATGAAGAAATAATCGATAAAACTATATTTTTTTACTACAGAAATAATTCCAGCGGGTATACCTACTATCCAAGAGAAAATGGCCGCCGCCAGGGCAAGCATTAAAGTGTTAGGAAAAGCATTTAATAATAGCGAAGCAACGGGCCTGTTCAATTTATAGGACATGCCAAAATCTCCATGGAGTGCATTCCATAAAAATCTAAAATAACGTACATAACCCGGATCATCCAAATGCATCTGGGCCCGAACCCTTGCAACTACATCGGAACTTATATGTTCTTTCATCATCAAGGCTACCGGGTCCCCCGGTACAATATTTAAAAGAATAAATAGTATTAAGGAAACTCCTATCAAGATAGGAATGGCTCCTAAAATCCGCTTAACTATATATCTTCCCATTGCCTGTCCCCCTTTTTACATCTGAATGATAGAACCGGCTAAAATTGTTATTGTTCTGAAAGCTTGATATGCTTCGATTATATCTGTTGCTGTATATTGCAAAATATTTGCTCCTATTCTTTCTACTCCCGGCATTATTTGAGCCGCATCTGCCATACCACTATTAAGAAGGGTTATCCTTAGCTCAAGGGGTTCTTGTATTTGTAAAGGACTTATCTTATCTTTTTCTGCAACGGCTTTATAAGCATTTTCTTCGATCAAGGAGTGGGCATCTTTAGGATTGAGACATAGGGCCGTATATCTCCCCCTAGCTTCCTTAACAGCAACTGTTTTTACCCCCTCAATTAAATTCTGGGCTTCACGAGCTACTTGATCATCACCAGAAACCATGAGGACTGGAACATTATAAAAGCCGGCAATATAAGCATTAAATTCTAATTCTCCTATTTCTTGATTGTTTAGCTTAAGCTTATACACTGTTCTGCTACTAAAGGTATGATTTAAAACTCCTCTGCTGTTCATTTTGGAATAATAGCCTATAAAGATGGCTCCATCAAACGTACTATCTAATCCTTCCATCATACTGTGTAATTTAGGAGAACCTGTGATTAGCTTGGCAGGAGATTGTAATTCCTCTACCAGTACATTAGTCATAGCGTTATGAGAATCATTCACAATTATTTCTTGCGCCCCTGCCATTAATGCTCCCCTTACAGCTGCATTGACATCTTCTGTCATAAATTTTCGGGCTCTGGAGTAGTCATAACCCCTATTGGTCAAAAAATCCGGGTATACTACCCCTATAATCCCCTCCATATCTACAGAAATATAAATTTTCAAAAAGCATACCTCCCAGCATCTTTATTTCGCTGAATCTTTTATACTTTACTTTATTTTCTCAATATTAAGATTATATATTTTTTTGGATATTCCTGCTTATTGTAGGATAAATTTGTCTTCTATTATATAAAAAATCCTGATGAATTAAGTTGAAGAATACGCTTAATCCACCAGGAAGTCCCATCAATAATTATGCCTACCTTGATATGTAAGTAGTACTTGTACTGTAATTTTAACCTAAGACATGCTTACTTAAGATAGCATATACCTCATTAATGTTAGTATTCTTAGTAAATTTCTTTACAATGGGTTCGGCTGTCCCTGAAAGCCAAATTTTCAATTCAGCATCTAAATCCAAAATTCCTGCACTTTCTCTGGCAAACCGAATGATACTTTTATATGGAATAGTTAAATATTCAACTTTTTGCCCTGTTACACCTTGCTTATCAATCAAAATTAATCTTTTATTAGTAAAAATTAATCCATCTCTCAATATTTTAAAAGCTTTTTCAATATTTTCGTTGTCGGTTAAGATAGGTCCCAGTTCTTTCTGAATTTCATCCGTGGAATATTCTGCTGCATTTCCCATTAGTCCATTAAGTAATCCCATATTTTCATCCTCCTATGTATTTTTATTCCTAAATCACCAGTAACAGATAGATAATTTCCTTGCTGGAAATTTACTTTACTTCACACTGTGTCCTTTTGCCCTTAATACGGTTATTGCTTTTTCCAGATTAGGTTCCTTAATTAGTATGTAATCTGTATCATATGTTGATACTGCGAATATACTTATTCCTTCCTCAGCTAATATACCACTTATTGCCGCAAGTATTCCTACTAGCGCAAAATCTAAGGGGCCCGTAATTTTTAAGATTTTCCAGTCTTTTTCATAATTAACCCCTATTGGTATAAGGTCCTCACAACATACCAAAGATAGTTCTTCACTAGTTTTAGTTATTGTATAAAATTTACTTCTTCTTATCTCTTCAGGGATTTGCCGGGTATCATCTAAGCGACAAACTCCATATTTCCCTGGCAATATTATAAATTTCAGCTTGTATTCTTTCATTATATCCTCATTTCCCTTGCAGAGTAATCTATCTGTTATTTTAGCATAATATTCTATATTCTTGGTTCGTATTCAAAAATAATCTTCTCTTTTTTTGGCTCTTTGGGAAATCTTACTGCTAGGTCCATCTCCTCTCGCCACACAAACAGCAGCTTTACCCTCTGCTATTTTGGCGATCTCCGCCACATCGGGATGAGTAAATCCGGGACATAATAGAATTGCATCAATCTGTTCCTTTTCTATAAAGTGTTCACATATCTGGAGAGCTTCCTCTCTATTCTTTACTGCTATAGAAAACAAGTGATATTTTCCTGTATTAATTGTACTTCTGTGTTTCATTTTATCCGCATCAGGAGCATACGCTAGGAATAAAGCTTTAAAGGCCATTTGATTTTCCTCCCAGTTCCATTATTTAAAATTAATTATTCACTCTATATTTACATTAAGAATTAAAAAAAATACCTCTTGGGCTCAATCTTCATAGCCCAAGAAGTTCACTATTCTTAATATAACATTTTTCCCAAAGGCCCATCTTCTTTGATAATATCCTGCAATTTATAAACACAGATAGGAAAATACGGGAATCCATACACATAAGCGGTAAGCTCATAGAGTTGGAAATATATTACTAAACA
>JAHDSB010000094.1 GCA_018433015.1 Clostridia bacterium
ACCATATAATGTAATCAAGATATACCCATGGGGGGTATATGAAAGGAGGCTAAGTAGTAGTGGAGCCTAATAATAAGGATGATATAAAAGAAGTAAAAGATCCGTCTCTAGTTACTAATATTCAAAAACGCTTAAGAAGAATCGAAGGACAAGTCAAAGGTTTACAGCGTATGATAGAACAAGATGCTTGTTGTATGGATGTTCTCATACAAGTGTCAGCCGTGCGAGCTGCTACAAATAAGGTGGGATTAATGATTCTTGAAAATCATATGCAATGCTGCTTAGCCCACGCTTTAGAGGGAGAAGATAAAGATAGGCAGGAAAAATTCCAGGAATTACTTAAAGTTATTGAGAATTTTATTAAGTAGGAGGTAATACAAATGTCTAATGAGAAAATAGTTCAGTTAAGTGACGGTACTTATCAAAAAGAAGTTTTAGAGGCTACCGAACCGGTGCTTGTTGATTTTTGGGCAGCCTGGTGTGGGCCATGCAAAATGATAGCTCCTTTAGTAGACGAATTAGCCGATGATTACGAGGGAAAAGTTAAAGTATGCAAGTTAAATGTGGATGAAAATAATAAAACAGCAGCTGAAAATGGAGTTATGAGCATACCAACCTTGCTTATCTACAAAAACGGTAAGGAAGTTCAACGCTTAGTTGGCTTCATGCCTAAAACCCAGATTGCAGAAGTTTTAGATAATCTTATATAGTAAAGAAAAAGATTATGTTTAATTGAATGAACCGCTTCCTATTACTTGATGGGGGGCGGTTTTGTTTGAATAACAACCTTTACCATGGAAGATTTTATAAATCACATATAAAATCTTATTGACACAATATTATGTTTATAATACTATATTACTAAGTACGGTAGGTGTGGTAGGGATTAGCAAAGAAAAAAGGCAGGATGGTTAGGACGGTAGAAGAGTGTAGAGGTATTGTTTTCTTCACACCCATCCTGGGTGTTTTTTGTTTTCTACCACCCTTAACTTAAAAAAAGCTAAGGGGGACGCGAAAATGAAAAAGTTCGTGGCTTTGTTTTGCCTTATGGCAATGGTAGTATTAACAGTAGTAGGATGTGGCGCATCTCAAGATGCCTCATCAGGTGAATCTGAGGGAGAGGTAAGTTTAGGAATTATTCAGATTGTTGAACACCCGGCCTTAGATGCTGCACGTCAAGGTTTTTTAGACACTCTCAAAGAAAATGGTCTGGAAGAGGGTAAAAAATTAAAAGTAGATTATCAAAATGCTCAAGGAGATCAATCAAATCTTAAAACAATCTCTCAAAAGTTTGTAAACAATAAAGTAGATTTAGTTCTAGCTATTGCTACGCCTTCGGCTATATCTATAGCCAGCGAAACTGAGGAGATTCCTATTTTAGTTACAGCAGTAACAGACCCTGCTGCAGCAAAGTTAGTAGAAAGTAATGAAAAACCAGGTACTAATGTGACCGGAACAACTGATATGACTCCGGTTAAAAAACAGTTAGAGCTTTTGAAGAAGATTAAGCCTGACGTTAAAACAGTAGGAGTTATATATAATTCCAGTGAAATTAACTCTGAAGTGCAAGTAAATGTGGCGAAAGAAGCTGCGCCGGAGCTGGACTTAGAGATCAAAGAAGCTACTGTAACCAACAGTTCAGAAGTAATGCAAATTGCTCAACTCCTGGGAGGAAAGGTAGATGCCCTTTATGTTCCTACGGATAATGTTGTGGCATCCTCTATTGCTAGCGTTATAGCAGTAGCTGAAGAGAACAAAATTCCTTTGATTGTAGGAGAAAGCCAATTAGTGGAAAATGGTGCGCTGGCTACCATCGGTATTGATTACTATGAACTGGGACGTCAGACCGGTGATATGGCTTTAAGAGTTTTAAACGGTTCTGATCCGTCGGAAATGGCTATTGAAAGCTTAGAAAATATTGATATTGTTATCAATAAAGATGCAGCAACTAGAATGGGTGTAGAAATACCCGAAGAGGTCATTTCCCAAGCTAAAAAAATCATTGAATAAAAACAATATATCACTTTAAAATAGTGATATTTAAATGACAGATAATAGATAACAGGTGATTATTGATATGGATATTTTAAATATAATGGGAATAGCGTTTGATACGGTGGAACAGGGATTATTATGGTCCATCATGGTTTTAGGAGTGTACATTACTTTCAGAGTTTTAGATTATGCTGATTTGACAGTAGACAGCAGCTTTACCTTAGGTGCCGCTGTAGCAGCAAGGTTTATCTTTCTTGGTTATAATCCCTGGCTTGGTACATTATTAGCTATAGTAGCCGGTGGTGTAGCCGGTATGATAACCGGGATCTTGCATACGCAGTTTAAAATTGCTCCACTATTATCCGGTATTCTCAGCATGATTGGCCTATACTCCATAAATTTACACATCATGCAGCGGGCTAATATTTCTCTGTTACGTATGGATACAATAATAACCAGCTTGAGTGAATGGGGTATAAGTGAAGATTGGGTAGTATTAATACTTGGAATTGCTGTTGCAACATTAGTAGTAATTCTACTGTGGCTATTTCTCAATACGGAATTGGGTTTTGCTATGAGGGCCACGGGAGATAATGAACAGATGATATTAAGTTCCGGCGTAAATACAAATATGATGAAAATTATGGGGTTGGCAATAAGCAATGCGTTAGTTGCTTTTTCGGGAG
>JAHDSB010000139.1 GCA_018433015.1 Clostridia bacterium
GTAATGTGTGAAGATTAAGGCAGAAATAGCACAAATTAATCGATATTGAGGGGAAAAACCAGGTTAATAGAACGTTCAAATTGAAAGCATTGAGGTAGAGCCCTTCAATGAACGCTTATCGCGAGATAATCGAAATCCTCCCTAGAGGATAACCAGATAACTGACGTATCTCCTCTGGCGGGGCTCACAAACCTGCAAACTCTGGCCCTATGGGGAAACCAGATAACCGACTTATCTCCTCTGGCAGGGCTCACATGCGAAGTCATAATATAAGCATATTATGACATCGATACGCTCCAACGGGAAGGTGCGCCGCATCCCCCAATTGCTTTTTTTACGTATATAAACAGCACATCTATCATAACACTTCTGAATATGTTTTTATGCAATATCTACTACGATAATTACGTAAGTCAACGAAAGGAGATCCCCGCCCTTCAAAGTCGCCTCAAGATACTGAAATCACCTCGTTAACCATTATTTGACGCGCCGGCCGGCCGCAGTTACATAGTCTCTGGAATTTTCCATCAGCCAAAATCGTATTTTCTGAAGTGAATAAATAGCGGTCGCCGCCTCCAAATTTTCAGTAAAAGTTGTCCCGGGAGGTGGACTTAACCGGATCCAAATCAAGGCAGTTTTGTGGCTCGTTGTGGCCGCTTTGTGATAAATAGCTTGGGCTGTCTCCAGGAATAGCAAAAGAGAGTGGTAGGGAGGGGGGAGAGATACGACCCTTTACCGTTATTTGCTTATTTCGTCTGGTAACTGTGGTGGGGTCATCAAAGCATTCGATGGGGGGTGGTGTTATTCCTTAACGCTTTAGTAGTCGTCTTTTGGACCAACCTTCAATCCTTCCCCCATCTTTGGCAGCTGGCTAGACAAAGCTTACTTACCCTGGATCTTATCTAATGCTTCTCTGCCTTTATAATAAAAATCAGTATTACATTCATTATCCCTACAAGCTTTGATGAGGGGATCGATTGCTCTCGGATCACCGATGTTGCCAAGAGCCTTAGCTACATTTGCTCGGATGAACTCTTTGTACTTTAAAGCCTCAATGAGTGGATCAACCGCCCTCGAATCGCCGATATTGCCGAGGGCCGTGGCAGCATAATCTTGGACAAATATGTTCTCGTCCTTTAGGGCTTCTATCAGAGGAACTACCGCCTTTGGATCGCCTATCGTTCCAAGGGCTTTGGCAGCCTCTGATCTAACCCCTGTGTCTTCGTCCTTTAAAGCCCCAATTAGAGAATCAACTGCTCTGGGATCACCTATCTCGCCGAGATGTATTGCAGCTACACGTCTGACATAGGAGGAGACTTTATCCTTTAGCGCCTCGATCATAGGATTGACCGCCCTATTATCACCGATAGCAACCAAGGCAGAAGCAGCAGCATACCAAGTCGTATCCTTATACTCGAGAGCATTAATGAGCGGATCAACCGCCTTTGGATCACCGATACTACCGAGGCTATTGGCGGCGCGTTCCCGGACAGTCCCGTCCTCATCTTTGAGAGCTTCGATGAGCGGATCAACCGCCTTTGGATCACCGATACTACCGAGGCTATTGGCGGCGCGTTCCCGGACAGTCCCGTCCTCATCTTTGAGAGCTTCGATGAGCGGATCAACCGCCTTTGGATCACCGATAATACGGAGGCCAGAGGCGGCGCGTTCCCGGACAGTCCCGTCCTCATCTTTGAGAGCTTCAATGAGCGGATCAACCGCCTTTGGATCACCGATAAAACCGAGAGCCCAGGCAGCCGCAAATCTAACCTTGGTGTCTTCGTCCTTTAACGCCTCGATCAGAGGATAGATTGCCCTCTTTGATTGTTTCTCGCCGAGGATCCAAGCCGCCTCCGATCGGACTGCCGAGTCCCTGTCTTTAAGATCCTGGATCAAGGGGCCAACTTTCTTAACAATTTTTTTGTCGCTGGTCTGGAGATGTTTCTCTGCTAGTTGTTTTTGAAGCTCTTCAGCTTTCTTAAAGGCAGCCTCTGCTTCTGAGTGACGAGATGACTTTTCGAGGGCCTGCCCTTTGATTTCCCAGAAGTAGGGTAATTCAGGATATTTCTCGAGAAATGCATCGTAAAGCATGATGGCATCATCATACCTGCCCTGGTCACAGAGCCACCGACCCATCTTCACTACCATCTTATTTTGGGCGCGCACAAGTGCTTGATCCTCAGTGTACTTATTTGTACTTCCAACATACACGGGGCGCATCCGATATCTGCCTTGATGCCATCTTGTGTGCCAATTACCGTTGATTTCGAAGACGTTCAGGCCATCTAGTAGTTTCTTTGCCCAGTGGGGGTCATCCCCGTCCTCATTAGTCTTTGTAGTCGGCATTTTATGGAGCCTCTTTTTGCTATTAGTATTTATAACGTAAGTTTCTATGGATCGGACATTGATCCAGCGATGGTTTTGGGTAATCCCGGCCTTCACCCTTTGTAATGTTTGGCCGTAGCGCAGATATTAATGGGTGAGATGGAAAGCCAGCCCCGGCCAAAAGGGCATAGCCTAGGCCGCCGCTCTTGTCAGTCGGTGGACATGAGTCGGGATTTTCTGTCGTAATCCACCAATCCTCGCTCTCATCTTGGGCAGCTGACTAGACAAGGCTTACTTACCCTGAATCTTTTCTAATGCTTTATCGGCATTTATATAAAATAAAGTAGAATCGATATTATCACTACGAGCTTTGATTAGAGGATCGATTGCTCTAGGATCGCCGATATCGCCGAGAGCCGTAGCTACATTTGCTCGAATAATTCCGTTCTCGTCCTTTAGGGCTCCAATCAGAGGATCAACCGCCCTCGGATCGCCGATATCGCCGAGAGCCGTGGCAGCATAATCTCGGACAAATTCGTTCTCGTCCTTTAGGGCTTCGACCAGAGCATCAACCGCCCTAGAATCGCCTATCTTTCCAAGTGCCTTGGCAGCATCTGATCGGACTGTTTGGATGCCAGGGAAACTCTTATCATTATCTTTGAGGGATCTGATCAATGGATAGACCGCCTTCGGATCACCGATCTCCGCAAGTGCATCGATGGCACGTAATCGGACCAGTTGGTCAGAGTCCTTTAGAACCTCAATTAGAGGATCAACCGCCCTTTGGTCACCCATCTTGCGGAGACCCTCTACAGCTGCACGCCTAACACCATCGATCGCATCCGTTAACGCCTCGATAAGAGGATCGACCACCCTCATATCGTCGATTTTACCCAAGGCATTGACTGCCCAATATCGAACACCTCTGTAATCGTCTTTGGTTGCCTCAATAAGATGATCAACCGCTTTCGCATCATCAATATTATCTAGAGCTGTGACTGCATTACTTCGGACCAGGTAATAGTCGTCTTTGAGTGACTCAATGAGCGGATCAACCGCCTTTGGATCACCGATACTACCGAGGCTATTGGCTGCGTGTGCCCGGACTGTCCCGTCCTCGTCTTTGAGAACTTCGACGAGCGGATCAACTGCCCTGATGTCGCCAATCTTGCCGAGAGCCTCTGCAGCCTCCGATCTGACTTCAGAGTCTTCATCCTTTAACGCCTCGATCAGAGGATCGATTGCCCTCTTTGATTTTTTCGCGCCGAGGGTCCGAGCCGCCTCCGATCGGACTGTCGAGTCCTTGTCTTTAAGATCCTGGATCAAGGGGCCAACTTTCTTTACAATTTTTTTGTCGCTGGTCGGGGGACGTTTCTCTGCAAGTTGTTTTTGAAGCTCTTCAGCTTTCTTAAAGGCAGCTTCTGCTTCTGAGTGACGAGACGACTTTTCAAAGGCCTGCCCTTTAATTACCCAGAAGTAGGGTAATTCAGGATATTTCTCGAGAAACGCATCGTAAAGCATGATGGCATCATCATACCTGCCTTGGTCACAGAGCCACCGACCCATCTTCACTACCATCTTATTTTGGGCGCGCGCAAGTGCTTCCTCCTCAGTGTACACATTTGTACTTCCAACATACACGGGGCGCATCCGATATCTGCCTTGATGCCATCTTGTGTGCCATATACCGTTGATTTCGAAGACGTTCAGGTCATCTAGTAGTTTCTTTGCCCACTGGGGGTCATCCCCTTCCTCATTAGTCTTTGTAGTCGGCATTTTATGAGACCTGTTTTGTGATATTAGTATTTATAACAAGACTAGACCGACACTCCGAAACACACGACTAACCGAAAAATTATTACGTTTCACTATGAATTTCGCTTCACACACGATACGAAGAGGGATCAATCTACTCGCCCCAAGGTACCCGGCATATTCGCGGGCGTGGCATTCTGCCACCTCTTCTATCATGCCTTCCGTCGGACACGTCCAGTGTTCTCTTCTGCGAGGGCGAGCCGGGGATAATCAACCCGGTGACCCCTCCAACCTTATCCGCAGTGGGTCGCAAGATGCCCAGTGCCGCTCTAAGCGCACGCCAGACGTTCTTTCCATCCAGTCACCTCCCCTCCCTCCCCCGCCGTCTCCAGTACGGCGCAAGCTTCAGTGGCCCTCATAGCGGGCCATGATCTCCAGCTGAGGAAAAATGATCGATCTAAAGTACTGGTCTAATTACTAGTAAACACGTGCTAAATTCCCATCCCCCGCA
>JAHDSB010000164.1 GCA_018433015.1 Clostridia bacterium
CTTTATTTTCTCTAAGAAAAAGGGCGTTATTTTCGTGCAATCATAAATCTCCGTTACTGTCCAACAGCGGCGAAAAGCCTCAGCTATAGCAAAAAGCCTTTCATCATCGGGATAAGTCAGCTTATTTTCTAATTTTACATCCGTCCAAGCTCCCGCCTCTTTTATGGCAAAGGCCGTAACCCCTATTTCCAAAGAACGTACCGCCTTCTGGAGGGCTCCTTCCAGAGTCCGGTCAATGGCCATGACTTCCCCCGTAGCCTTCATCTGGGTTCCTAAACGCCGCTGGGCCGTTCTGAACTTATCAAAAGGCCAGCGAGGTATCTTGGCTACCACATAATCTATAGTAGGCTCAAAGCAGGCTGTAGTCTTGCCAGTCACCGTATTACTTATCTCATCCAAGGAGTAACCCAAAGCTATCTTAGCTGCTACTTTAGCTATAGGGTAACCTGTAGCCTTAGAAGCTAAGGCACTAGAACGACTAACCCGGGGATTAACTTCAATCACCACATACTGCTGGCTGGTAGGATGTAAAGCAAATTGGATATTACAACCGCCTTCCACCTGTAAGGCGCGAATTATCTCTAAGGAAGCAGTTCTTAACATTTGATATTCCCTATTTGTTAAGGTCTGGACAGGTGCAAAAACGATACTATCTCCGGTGTGAATCCCTACGGGATCCATATTTTCCATACTACATACCGTTATACAATTTTCATTGCCATCTCGCATTACCTCAAATTCGATTTCCTTCCATCCGGCAACACTTTGCTCTAATAACACTTGCTTGATGGGACTGGCTTTAAGCCCTAATTTAACTATTTCCGCTAGTTCTTTATTATCGTGGGCAATTCCCCCTCCTGTTCCTCCCAGGGTATACGCAGGACGAATAATAACAGGATACCCCACCTTTTCCACAAAGTCATAAGCTGCTGCTAAGTGAGAAATAATGATACTTTCGGGGACTGGTTGGCTTAGATCCTCCATGGTTTTCTTGAACTCTTCCCTATCCTCTGCTTTTTTTATAGCCGAAATGGGGGTACCCAAAACCTCTACCTTGAATTTCTCTAAAATCCCCGCTTCCGCCAGTTCGATGGCCAGATTTAAACCTGTTTGCCCTCCCAGCCCGGGAATAATTCCCTGGGGCCTCTCTTTCTCAATAATCTGTGTCACTACCGCCAGCGTTAAGGGCTCCACATAAATCCTCTCCGCCATATCTAAATCCGTCATAATCGTGGCAGGATTAGAGTTTACTAATATTACTTCTATTCCTTCTTCTCGCAAAGCTCTGCAAGCTTGTGTCCCTGCATAATCGAACTCGGCGGCTTGCCCAATGACAATAGGACCTGAACCAATTACTAGAACTTTATTTAAATACTCTTTTTTAGGCATCTCCTTAATCCCCCCTTAGCCCTGAACATTGCCTATAATTCTAAAGCATTTCTAAAAACCTCTGGAAAAGATACGCTGACTCTTCCGGCCCCGGTGCAGCTTCCGGATGATACTGAACTGACATTACCGGTAATTCTTCATGAGCTAAACCTTCTATGGTATCATCATTAAGATTGACATGGGTTATTTTTACCTCCTGAGGTAAACTATCTTGACGTACAGCATAACTATGATTTTGGGAAGTTATATAAACTTTATTTTGAAACAAATCTTTAACAGGATGATTTACACCTCGATGGCCAAATTTCAACTTATATGTGTCTCCTCCTAAGGCTAGAGCTAAAATCTGATGTCCTAAGCAAATTCCGAAAATAGGTAACTTTCTTAAAAGCTGTTTTACAGTAGTTATTGTTCCCTCAACATCCTTGGGGTCCCCCGGTCCATTAGAGAGAAAAAGCCCGGCGGGATTCAAGGCCAAGATATCATCAGCTTTTGTATAACTAGGTACTACAACTACTTCCAGTCCCAAAGACTGTAACCTGGTTAGTATACTTTTTTTTACACCAAGGTCCAAGACCACAACTTTTTTTCCTTTTCCCAGCAAAACATACTTTTGCTTAGTAGTAACCTGTTCTACCGCATCCTGGGGTAGCTCTGTATTATTTAAGAGTTCCTGATACTTCTCCAACAAATCTTCCTTTTCCAAATTTTCCTTATTCGGAATAAGGATACCTTTCATTGTTCCTTTTTCCCTCAACATCCGGGTCAAATAGCGTGTATCTATACCTTTAATCCCCATTACTTTCATGTCATGCATATATTCCTCTAAAGTTTTCCTGTTGGAAGTGCTCTCACCTGTGAAATGGTGAGAGCACGCTTC
>JAHDSB010000184.1 GCA_018433015.1 Clostridia bacterium
CTCATCAATTTCACTTTTGGCAATAGGTTGTTTATAAGCAATTATGGCCAGAGTTTCTAAAGCAGCCCGCGATAAGGTGCTTAGCTTCGGTTTAACTAATTTTTCTACATAAGGAGCGAAATCAGGTCTAGTGATAAAGGCGTAACCCTCCGCAACTTCAAGCAAACAAAACCCTCTCCGTTCCTTTTCACAATCAGCTTTTATCTCTTTCATTAAATAAACTACATCCAACTCACTTATGCCAAGAATTTCCGCTACTGTTTTGGCTTTTAATGGTTCAGTAGTAACAAATAGTAACGCTTCTATAATGCCCTTGGCATCATCAGGAAATAGGGTGGGCATCAGTAAGCTCCCCTTCCGGATCTCTTGAAAATATTATTATATCTGCAAACAAACAGTGTTGTCTAACCATTATAACACCCCGCCTAGTAAGTTCCAGCACAGCCAGAAAAGTAACGACTACTTTTTCTCTACTAATCTTCTTTTCAAAAAGGTCAGAAAAGGCTAAACCTTGAGGTTTTTCTCGGAGACGGGTTTGAATATAACTTATCCTATCTTGGAGAGAAACTTCTTCCCGCGTGATGGATACCGTCTCGTTTTCCACTTCTAATCTAGTTAACACATTTTGAAAAGCTTCCAGCAGATCTTCTAAAGTTACATTTCCTATGGGATTAGGTGGGGGAAATTCCTTTAGCAGTTGAACTTCATCAATTTGGCGCCAGTAAACTTTCCCCTGTCCTTCTTCTAAGTCTTTTAAAGAAGAGGCTTTTTCCTTATATTCCTTATACTCTAATAGTTTGTCTATCAACTCCTGGCGTGGATCTACCTCTTCCACTTCTTCATTTGCTATTTTAGGTTTAGGTAATAACATTTTTGCTTTAATAGTAAGAAGAGTACAAGCCATCACCAGGAATTCACTAGTTAATTCCAGATCTATTTCTCCCGCCATATCAAGATATTCCAGATATTGTTCGGTAATAACAGCAATAGGAATATCATAGATATCAACTTCGTTCTTTTCAATTAGATGCATAAGCAAAGCCAAAGGACCTTCAAATACAGGTATTTTTACCTTATATGCCGGCATAAGTTCACCCTTTAAATTATACATTCATAGCTTTACGAATTAATTCCATTGTTTTGCTTGTTTCTTGGCCGGCCCTTGCGGCTCCATCGGCCAAGATATCTTGCAAAAGCTCAGGTCTCGCTTCATAGTAACTACGCCTTTCACGCATTGGTGATAACACATTATCCAGGATTTTCGCTAATCTTTTTTTGCAAGCTACACAGCCAATCTTCCCGCCTTGGCAGGATTCTCTAATTTCCTCAATTTCCTCGGTATTATAAATGCTGTGATATTTGTGGACGATACATACCTCAGGATTACCAGGGTCCGTCTTCTTAATCCTTTGGGGATCTGTTACCATCATTTGTACTTTCTCTATTATCTCCTGCTGAGTGGCATTTAGAGGTATATCATTATTATAACTCTTACTCATCTTCCTGCCATCCACACCGGGTAACAGTTTTATTTTAGATAGTTTAGCCTTAGGTTCCGGCAACACATCTGTCTGATAAAGGTGATTAAAACGGCGGGCAATCTCCCGACAAAATTCTAAATGGGGCAACTGATCTTCTCCTACGGGAACTGTATCAGCACGGTACACCAGGATATCAGCAGCCATTAAGAGAGGATATCCTAAAAATCCGTAGGTGGAGATATCTTTCCCTTGCTTTCCTAATTGTTGTAATTGATCTTTATAAGTAGGAACCCTTTCCAACCAGGACAAGGGCGTTATCATGGATAATAGCAAATGTAATTCCCCATGTTCTTTAACATGAGATTGCAAAAAGATTGGACTCTTATCAGGATCCAAACCTGCACTCAACCAATCCAACAGCATCATTTTTATATGATCTTGCAGATTCTCGGTATTATCAAAAGCTGTAGTTAAGGCATGCCAATCTACAATTCCAAAAAAACATTTATATTCATCCTGCAACTTAACCCAGTTTTCCAAAACACTTAAATGTCCAATATGAAGTTTTCCTGTAGGGCGCATGCCACTAAATATTATACCTTTTTCCAATTGTATAACCTCCTGTCAAAATCCCACCACAAAGTAACCAAATTTGATTATGGATAAAATCATGCTCATGGCAATAGGTCCAAGCACCTTGCTCGTTATATTAGTTACAATCAGCAACACTAAGATTATTGTACCATAAGCTTCTAATTGGTATAGAAAGCCATGCATTCGGCGGGGCAAGATACTTGCTAATATTTTAGACCCGTCTAAGGGTGGTATAGGTATGAGATTAAATAACGCTAGATAAACATTTATTAAAATAAGTGAAAAAGCAAAAGAAGAGAAATAAACGCTTATACCATAAACTAAATTGTACAATATGCCTCCCAGTAACGCAACCAGGATATTGGAAGCAGGTCCCGCCAAGGCTACCAGCAACATGCCCCGTTGCCGGTCACCCCGAAAGTTATAGGGATTAACTTGCACCGGTTTGGCCCACCCAAAATGAGCTACTACCAGCATCAAAGCACCTAAGGGATCAAGGTGAGGCAAAGGATTAAGAGTCAACCGTCCTTGATTCTTAGGAGTAGGGTCACCTAATAAATGGGCTGCAAGACCATGAGAAAACTCATGAATGGTTATTGCTAAAAGTATGGCTGGTAAACTGATGAGAAGCTCTTGTATCATTAAGTATTATCCTCCTTTATTAGCTGTCTGGCAAGGGCCAAGCCCTCTTCTCGACTATAAAACATTTCTTCCCAGAAATATTGCTCTAATTGTTTTAAAATATATCCTAAATTTGGTCCGGGTTGAACCCCCAGTTTTAAGAGATCTTGTCCCTTTAAGGGCATTCTAGTTAAATCAATCTTTGCATAAAAATCCCGCCAAGCTAAGCTCTGGCATTTTTCTGGTTTTGTTACTAGTTGATATACAAAATATGCGCCTTCTACCGTTAAGGACTGAAGTAATCCATAAGCTTTCCGCCTTCCTTGCCTATATAATAGTAAAATTTCCGGCAGAAGTTGCAAGATCCTGTCAAGATCATAATAGTCCTTCTTGGACAGCCCCCAGTATTCCCTAATGAACTTAAGCTGAGCCGGTTGGTGATATAACAAGCCTAAAAGCATTAAAAACTCCAGACGTAGTCCTTCATCTACAGCTTGTCTTCTTATATTAGACAGCCAGCTTACTATTTCCCGACAGTACTCTATCTCACCAAAATAATATAGCCAAACACCTAGGAAATTTAGTTCCTGCAAGCATTGGGCAAACTCGGGCTCTTGACATAATAACAGCCATTCTTTTAAGCGCCGGGCGGGGGAAACATTTTGCAAATAATGTGCATCCCTTTGGACACAACGCAAGGTTTCTGGTTCCCACAAAAAATTCAACCTATTTTTCAGGCGTAGCCCGCGCATAATCCTGGTGGGGTCGTCCTGAAAACTCTGCTTATGAAGGATTTTTATCCTTCGGTTGCCTAAATCTTTGTATCCCCCAAATAAATCTATTACTTCTCCCCATCCTTGGGTAGTTAGGGGTAGAGCTAATGTATTGATAGTAAAATCTCGCCTCTGCAGATCTTCCTGCCAGGAAGCCGGATAGACCCGAGGCATAGCCCCTGGATATTCATAGATCTCCTTACGGGCTCGCACAATATCCATTATTCCCCATTTTGTTTCTAAAGAAGCCGTTAATAGCACTTCATTAAAAGAAAATGTACAATTTAACTCCCGGGAAAGCTGGTGGGCAAAAGTAAACACATCCCCTTCCAGCAAAAAATCATAATCACTACTAGGACGTTTCAACAAAAGATCACGCACTGAACCGCCCACAAGAAACAGTTTGTTATCGTGGCCCAAATTCTTCTTAATTCGACTAAATAAAGGACTGGGCAAATTTTCTTCTAATTTAGAAACCATACTTCACCTGTAATTATATATTTTTTCCATTATAACACATCTTACTATAGAAAAGCCCCACTCTCTTGAGGAGTGAGGCTCATTATCACCTTAATAAGTAGCTATTTACTTTTTACCCCAACTATTCTTGCCCCTAAAAATATCTTAGCCGCTTACTGCATCCAGCTCCACATTTTCTGCACGTAAAAGACGGGAAGGCATCTCATCATTACGAATTAAATCAGCATAAGTTTCCCGGTTAACAATAATATCAGCTTGACCTTTATTAACAAGAACAACTGCCGGTCGAGGAAGCCTGTTGTAATTGCTGGACATGGAGTAATTGTATGCTCCTGTGCTGGACACTGCCAGGATGTCACCGCTTTCTATCTCGGGAAGCTCTATATCCCAAATCAGCATGTCTCCCGATTCACAACATTTTCCTGTAATTGAAACTAACTCTTCCTGAGCATCATTAGCTTTATTAGCTAACATGGCTTCATACTTGGCCTGATAAAGAGCAGGACGAGGATTATCTCCCATACCACCATCTACGGCAACATATTTTCTCACGCCCGTTATGTTTTTAATAGAACCTATAGTGTAAAGAGTAGTCCCTGCTGTTCCCACAATAGAACGTCCCGGCTCAACTATGATCTTAGGAACCTGTAGTCCTAACTCTAAGGCTTTTTCCTGGATGGTTTTCATGATTACCTGGGCAAATTTAGAAATAGGAGCAGGAGTATCGCCCTCTCTGTAGTAGATACCAAAACCACCACCCACATTTAATTCATGAATTATAACTCCCAAATCTTCTTTAACAGATTTAATAAAATCCATCATGATGCCTGCGGCATGGCGGAATGATTCTATTTCAAAGATTTGCGAACCAATATGACAGTGTATTCCCCGCAGATCAATATACGGTAAGTGGGCAGCTTCTTTAATTATTTCCGCAGCCTGGCCCGTAGCTATAGCCATACCAAATTTAGAATCAATTTGTCCCGTCTGAATATATTCGTGGGTATGGGCTTCAATTCCGGGAGTAATGCGCAACAATATTTTGACGGGAGTTCCCATTCTAGCAGCCAGCTTGTTTAATATATCTAACTCCCAGAAGTTATCTACTACAATTCTGCCGATTCCACTCTGTAAAGCATATTCCATTTCTTCCAGGGATTTATTGTTGCCATGAAAATAAATTTTTTCTGCCGGAAAACCTGCCTTTAGCGCAGTATATAATTCACCACCGGAAACTACATCTAATCCCAGACCTTCTTGCTCGATAATCTTTACCATGGCTAAGCTTTGAAAGGCTTTGCTGGCATAAATTACTTCGGTATTGGCATACTTTCCTGTAAAGGAATTATAATAATCCCTACATATTTCCCGGATATGTTCTTCGTCCATGACATATAGCGGTGTTCCGTACTCTTTTACTAAATCAAGCACATCACATTTTCCGATGCTTAAATGCCCCTGCTTATTAATTTTCATCGTTCCATGTAATTTCATCCTTATAAACCCCTTTCTCGTGTTAAGGATATAAAAAAGCAACTTAAGGGTAACCTCAAGCTGCTCAAATTTTCTGTAGCTCTAAGACCCCTCAATCCCTTTGTTGAGATAGTGCTCCACCAAATATTAAGGAAATACTTGGTGACAGTTCTGCATCTCTTAAATGCAGCCCCAGCATAAAAAGTTCGGCCAACTTTTTACACTTCGGCACAAGTCCCTTTCGGCTAAGATCATCGCTGCCTGCTTACTTAGCTACTCTTGACTGATGCGACCTCTACCCCACCTCCTAGAGATGAGGTAATCCTAAACTTTTTTCAGTTTATTACATTTTAGCACATGGTTATATCACGGTCAAGAAAATTCTTTTTATCACGTAATAAATCTAAGAAAGCTTCCAAGCGAGTATTTAAACCTGCTTGCCCTGTCTGTTCATCTACATATATTGTCATTACCGGAATATTACAATGTTTACTTGCTCTAGGCAATACAGTATGGGCAACAATTTCCGGCATACATGTAAAGGGAGCTATATGAACAATCCCGTCATAACCTGCTTTGGCAAAATTAACGGAAGCTCCTACCGATTCTATCCCATGCCCGCCCACAAAATGATTTAGAAAAGGACTGGCTAATTTATGGTACATATTATGAGATATCCCCGGCAATAAACCTCCCAAGAGATGCTCTCTCACCCAATCACTAAGATAAATAGATCGGGTAACTTCAGCCCCTAAAGCCCCTAATTTTCTTTCAATATCCATACTGGCAAAAGGCTCCAGCAGAGTATAAATCTCCCCTACTACTCCTATTTTTAAGACCTTAGTATATTCCCACTGGGGGATATGTAGCAATTTTTGTCGTGCTAACCCATAAGCATCACATAACTCGTGATAATTTTTAGCCTGATCAAAAGTCTTGAGGGCATAGGTAAATATTTTATCAGCGGTACCCTTAATACGTTCACGAGGTCGGATCTGTTGTACTAGTTTTTCTAGTTCGTCGATGATACAAATTTTTTGGTAACTAAAATGAAAGCCTCGTACAAGTTGCATCCAAGAAACGGAAGTTCCTATCTTCTTAATTTGTTTTAGAAACTGCCACGGTCCTTGTCCGGGGGGTTCTATGATTAAAGCTTTATAACCTAAACCCGCATCTTCCAGAATTTCTTTTTCCAACTGGGCATATAGACCAAATCTGCAAGGTCCTACACCTCCTGCCATCAGAAAGGTATCAGCCCCTAATTCATGGGCTTCAATTAGATTACCAATACATATTTTAATAGGAAGGCACGCAAATTCAGGAGAATGGGCCACACCCAAGCTTATGGTCCTTTTACTGGTAGGAGGTGGCATGATCACTGTGAAGCCCAGCTGCTCCAATAACCCCTTCAGTGCAACCCATGTTGTACCCATATGAGGAAATGTAATTCTCAACACTGTCCCTCCTCCAACGAATCATATCTATAAAAGCTTCTATTCTTGTGTTTAGTCCCGCTTCTCCCGTATGTTCATCTAAAGTTAACTCGATAAAAGGAATCCCTTGTCTGGATAAATACCTTTTAGCCAAGTTCCCTATAAAGGAATCAATCCCACAAGCAAAAGAAGAAATAATAATTACACCTTTTAACCCCGGCCCTTGTCCGAAGCAATATAAAGATCCTAACAACATTCTTCCATAACTCCAAAACATTAAGCGGGGAAAATTTTTGATGAACTGTTCTTGTTTTTCTTTTCCGATCATGCTAGGCGTTATTACCTGACATCCTAGCTTCTTTAATTTCTCTTGTAAATCCATATTTAAATAATGGTCTTCTAGCAGATAATGATGACCCAAAATCAAGACAGGCAAAGCAGTATCCTTAATGTCCTTAGTTTTCTGGTATTCTTGCACCACCGCTAAATCATGCTTGCTTTGAGCTTTTTTCGCCCTTTCCCACGCTTCAAATACTTGTTTCTTATTATCCGTAAAAAAACTGCCTGTTTCCCAGGCAAATTCCTTAACGCAATTACTTTTCCGTAAATTCAAAACCGGCTTTATTAAAGGCGGCAGTTCCTTTTTACATGCTGCCAGCATATCCGGTAGACCCATAACCTTGGGACATATATAGGCATTTTTCTCCACACTGACTATCCTGGGTACAAAAATATAATCTACTTTATCGGCTAATTGTAAAGCATGACCAAAAAAAACTTTTACCGGTAGACAAGCTTCATCAACAACATTAGCTGCACCCTCATCTATTATCAATTTATTTGTTTCTCCGGAAGATATTACTTCAACGCCTAATTCTGCAAAAAAGGTGAGCCATAACTTCTCATACTGGTAATATAATAGGGCCCGAGGTATTCCTATTCTATGATTCAAGAAATAGTTCCTCCTTTTCGTTCTTCCCAGTTTTTCATTATTTCTTGCAAGGCATGGGTAGTTATCTCTGCTCCATCCAGAGGATCATCATATCCATCCATTTTCCCTATATCACCAACCCCAATAGTATAAGGGACTTTATTTTCTAATTCATTTAAAACATCTACAGTATCACCCATAACTATATTATCTTTAGATATCTGAATTCCTTCTTTATTAACCTGTCCCTCGATAATTTCATTGTTCTGTGTCACTGCACAGTCCACATGGGCTCCCTCTATACAATCCGTATTGGAAGCAACAGCTAAAACCCCCATAATTTCTATCTCGGGATCATTGGCTACATACTGCAAAACTTGTTCTCCTTTGCCTTTATAGCGGGAACCTTTATCATCTACCATTACAACAACAGGATCATGAGGGGCTTGTTTTATTAACTTAACTAACTGTTGTCCCGAAACTGGTGTAGGATTACCTGCCGAAGCCGATATACAACGTCCCCCAATATTCTGAACAGCTTGTTCCACTGCTTTTCTGGCAATTCTATCACCATCAGTAACAAATATTACACGTCTTTTACCTTCACCTTTCTCAAGCAAGTAATATCACCAGCCTAACCTTTTGGATTAAAAATAGTAGCAACTACCAGCCCAAATACGATAGCTGCGGCAATGCCAATAGCGGTGGCCTCCAGGCCACCCCCCAGGGCCCCCAAGATACCCTTTTTCTTAACACCTTCAATAGCCCCTTGTACTAAAGTATGACCAAATCCTGATAAAGGAACAGTAGCACCTGCCCCGCCCCAATCTATCAGAATCTTATACACTCCTAAGGCACTTAAGATACCTCCACCCGTTACATAACCTACAAGGACATGGGCAGGAGTAATATTAAATGGGGTCAAATCAATGATAAACTGTCCTACTACACAGATAAGACCTCCCAAAACAAAGGCTTTTATTAGGCTTTCCATTATTCCACCTCTTGATTATGTTATTTTTCTATCACGGCGCCATGGGCGATACAGGGTATAGATTCGCCTTGAAAGATACTGGTAGGGCTCAATAAAGCCCCCGTTCCAACTAAGAATATTTTTTTATATTTATTCTTTAACATTTGATCCAGAAGATAACATAAAACTACAGCTGAACACCCACAACCACTGCCCCCCGAGTGAGTATCCTGATCAGGGGCATAAATCATGATTCCACAGTCTGAGACATTATCCGTAGGTAAATTTTCATGCTTAAGCAATTCCTTTAAGACATTTAGCCCCAATAAACCCAAATCTCCGGTAATTATTAGATCATAATCTTCCATCTTATTACCTGTATCTTGCAAGTGAACCTTGATTGTATCCAGAGCTGCAGCCGCCATGGCCGTACCCATATCATTAGAATCACTTACACCCTTATCTACTATTTTACCAATGGTGACCTGGGGTATTTTTAAGAGGGATCCGGCTTTTGTTAAGATATAGGAACCTGCCCCCGTTACCGTCCATTGGGCCGAAGGGGGACGTTGCACCCCTAATTCCGTAGGAAACCTTAATTGTCTTTCTGCCGTATCATGGTGGCTGCTGGCAGAAACACCTACTGTATCTGCATATTCCCCATCTAACAACAGGGACCCAACAGCTAAACCTTCTACCAAAGTAGAACAAGCCCCATAAAGGCCTAAAAATGAAGTGCTTAAAAAGCGAGCCGTATAATTTGAACTAATTATTTGGTTAAGTAAATCTCCGGCTAAATAGAGATCTAAATCATCGGGCACTAAACCTGCCTTCTCTAAAGCCAACTCTATACTATGCTGCATTATTTTTTGTTCTGACATTTCCCAGGACTTTTGATTATCTAAATTATCTTGTAACGCCAGATCAAAATAACTGCCTAATGGTCCTTGCCCCTCTTTCGGCCCTACTACGGAAGCCTTGGAAAGTATAACGGGTGCCGAACCAAATTGTAACGTTTGTTTGCCAAGCTTCTTTTGTGCCATATAATACACCTTACCTTACAAAGTAATAGATTAAACCAACTACCATGGATACGACGGTTCCGTAAAGAATAACAGGACCCGATATGGTAAAAATCTTAGCACCTACACCGTAAAGAAATCCTTCTCTTTTATACTCTAAAGCTGAAGAAACAATGGAGTTAGCAAAGCCCGTAATGGGTACAAGGGATCCGGCTCCAGCAAAGCTTCCAATCTTATCATATATCCCTATACCTGTCAGTAACGCCCCTAAAAAGATCAAGGATGCTGAAGTTGCCGCTGCAGCTTCTTTCTCCATTAGTCCTCCATTTGTATAGAGGTTAAGTATCACCTGTCCAATTGTTGTAATTGTCCCCCCCACAAGAAAAGCTAAAACTACATTCTTTGCTATAGTTTTGGGCGGTGCCAAATGTTTAGTTTTCTTGGTATATGATAAAGTTACCAAATCGTGGGCTAACGTTTGCTGTTTTTCTATTTTTTCCCTTAATTCCCTAAACAGCTGTTTATCCTGTTGGACAGCCTCAGCTTCCCATAATAATACCTTTTGATGATCAATCTGCATCTCCATATTAAGATTATCCCACACACTATTATCCTGTACTGGCTTCTGTTGGGATTCATAGGATTTTAAGGTTTTTGTCCTTTCTAACATTCTCGTCTCTATCTGTTTTATGCGTTCCCCTACATCGTTCATTGTGCTAAGCTCCCTTCATTCCTACTGTTTTTAGTATCTTCAGCATTTAAATACTTATACACATATTATTAGCTCTTTTCCTCTTTCTTTAATCTATACAATATCTAACTTCTCCTGAAATAAAAAAATGTTGACATATTTTAGTCAACATTTCTTATCTACTAAAGCAATTTTTTAAACCGTTTTAAGGCTTGTCTTTCTATCCGCGAAACTTGTACCTGGGAAAGTCCCACTATATTAGCCACTTCCGTTTGGGTTTTATCTTCAAAAAAACGCATAATAATTATTTCCCGTTCTTTGGGGGTAAGTTTTTTTAACACTTCTTTCAAAGCTATTTTTTCAAACATTTTTTCGTTATATTCTTCATCGCTTAATTGATCAATAACATAAATAGGATCGCCATCATCTTGATAAAGAGTTTCATGGATAGAAGACGGTGATTGTACTGCTTCTAAACTGGTAATAATATCATCAATAGATAAACCGAGTGCTTTACTTATTTCCTGTAGAGTAGGTTCTCTCCCTAGCTCCTTAGTAAGATTATCCCTGGTTTTATTAATTTTATAAGCGTTTTCTTTCAAAGAGCGACTAACTTTAACGGGGTTATCATCCCTTAAAAATCTGCGAATTTCCCCAATTATCATAGGCACAGCATATGTGGAAAATTTCACATTATAGGACATATCAAATTTATCGATGGCTTTAATTAGACCAATAGTACCAATCTGAAATAAGTCTTCTAATTCATACCCTCGATTAGCAAACCTTTGCACTAAATTAAAGACCAAGCGGAGATTACAGTTTATCAGCCTTTCCCTGGCTTGCACATCTCCTTGCTGGGCTTTAAGCAACAAACTATTCATTTCCGTATCTTTTAATAAAGGAAATCTCGGTAAATTCATTTCGGATAATCTGACACTCATAGCTCTACCTCGTCACGAAACAGCTTTATTTTCAAATTTATTACTTAACTTCTTAACTAGCTTTACTTTTGTTCCTACATCTAGGTGGGAGTCAACTTCTACTTCATCCATAAAAGATTGCATAAAGACAAAGCCTAATCCCATACGTTCCGGATCAGTAGAGTAAGCCGGTTTTAAAGCTTGCTCTACATCTGCTATGCCTATTCCTTCATCTGTTATTTCAATTACTATGGTATCTTCATATAAGACTCCTATAACTTTAACAGTTTTATCAGTTTTATTTTCATAACCATGGATGATAGCATTTGATACAGCTTCGGAGGTTGCTACTTTAATTTCTTCTAATTCTGTAATGGTTAATTCCACTTGTGATACTAAAGATGCTATTGCTATTCGTGCTAACGCAACATTCTCACCTTTACTTAGGAATTCTAATATTATTTTGTTTTTTACTATTTTATCCATTTTTATGCCTCCTTAACTGACTTTTTCTTAATTATGTGCCAGGCTTCTGCTTCCGTAGTACTAAACGGTATAAATGAGAGAATCCCTGATAAATCTAAGATTCTTTTCGTATTAGCATTCATACCATAAAGTATCATTAATCCACCCTGATCCTGGATTCTTCTGAATCTACCTAATATAACAGCAACACCGGAACTATCTATGAAAGAAACTTGTGACATATCCACTAATAAATTAATCCCCATCATTTCTTTCATTGCATTATCAATGGATTCCCGAAAATCAGGAGCGGTGACTAAGTCTATTTCTCCTGCAACTTTAACTAGCAAAGTCCTATTCTTACAGCTAATATGAAGTGACATTTATCTTACCCCCTCATTCATTATGAAGTTAGTATTCGCTAATATATGTAAATCTCCTGCTAATTTTTGGAAATTTATTAAGTATCAACAAAAAAAAATGCTGGTAAAACATCCAGCATCTTATCCCAGGATTCTTGTTGTTACAAACTCTTCGGGAAAGTTTAAATCTACTTTGTAATTATTCCCGTAAATATTTTCTTCATTTCTCGCCACAAAGAACCTTTTTCCACATCTTCTTTCGCCAGAAGATTAATGCGCTCCAAAACTTGCTCCCCTTCCACAATAGATACATAGCCTAAAATTTGTCCTTTTTTGATAGGTGCATTAATCAAGGGAACTACCTGGAAGGTTGTCTCAAGCTCTTTACCCTTTCCTTTGGGCAGAGTTATACCTACATCCTTTTCTGGGATCACATCCACATAATCTACAGTTCCTTTCCCAACTTGAACCTGAGTTACTACATCACTAGCTTTGTAAAAACTCTTATAGGCAAACTGTGAATAACCCCAATTAAAGAGGGCTATAGATTCGGAATAATGTCCCCCGCTAACAGGAACCCCCATAACTACCGACACCAAACGCAGACCATTACGTTCACAAGTTGCCGTCAAACAATATTTGGCATCGCTAGTCCAACCGGTTTTGAATCCATCTGTCCCTTCATAACGCCATAATAACTTGTTTTTATTGTCATACTGAAAAGGTCTACTAGTTTCTTCCCGAATTCGGTAATGTTTAACTTGGCAAATCTCTCTTAATTGTGGGAAACGCAAAGCATACAAAGCAATTTTCCCAAAATCATAGGCCGTAGAGTAGTGATTAGGATCGTGGAGTCCATTACAGTTAACAAAATGGGTATTCTCCAACCCTAATTCTTGGGCCTTCTTGTTCATTAATTCTACGAAACCTTCATGACTACCTGCCAGATGTTCAGCTATAGCTACACTAGCATCATTACCGGAAGCTAAGGCAATGCCTAAAAGCAATTCTTTTACAGTTAATTTCTCCCCTGGTGCTAAAAAAATCTGGGATCCTCCATAAGAAGAAGCCCTTTCACTTGCTGTTACCACGTCATCCATTTTCATTTTTCCATCCTCAAGGGCTTCCATGGCCAGTACTAGGGTCATAAGCTTTGTCATACTGGCGGGATAAGAAACTTTATGGGGATTCTTTTCATACAGGATCTTACCCGAATGACCGTCCAGCAGAATAGCTGATTCCGCTTCTAAAGGTAATTCTACAGCTACCAGAGGTAGAGACAGAAAGAGCAAACACAAAATTAAAAGTCCTGCCATAAATATTTGATATTTATTTTTTCTCTGCAAAATAAAACACCTCCTACAATGCTATAGATATTCTTCCCCTTCTTCCCGTAGAAGTATGTACTGTTTACATACTATCTCTGTAAGAGGAAAAACTATTTATTGGGAGGTGTGAATTATGGAAAAAATTATTGGCGCCTTTTTGCTTGCACTAATAGGTTCCACTACCTTGTATTTATTTTTTACCTATGTTATTACCCCTATCATAGATTTATTTAGACAAAATGCTCGTTTAAAGTGAAAAGTTTTCCGGGGTTTTCTCGTCCCTGGCAAGTTATCACTTCATGTATCAAAGGTAGAGATGCAATCCTTTTCTCTGTTATAGTTAGAGATTCTTTAATAATTTTAAGAACCCCTGGTATTTTATCTTCATCATTATAGTAAAGGGTCACTAAAGGCTGACCCTTTTTTACTTGGGCTCCCGTCTTTTGATGTAACTTAAGACCTACAGCTAAATCTATGGTTGATTCTTTTGTCTCTCTACCTGCACCTAACAACATTGCTGCCAGCCCCAAGTTTTGTGCATCCTTTATCTTCACATAGCCATCTTTCCAGCTTGTTATTTCTTTTTTCCAGCGGGCTTGCGGTAGCAAAGAGAGATCATTGATAACCTCAGGGTTACCACCTTGGGCCTCAATCATTTGCGCCAATTTTTGTAAAACCTCTCCTGAATCAAGGAGTTTTGTCAAAAGCTCATGACCTTCTTCCAAGGTGTTAACTTTCTTACCCAGTTTTAGCATGTATGCTCCTAAAAGCAGGGATAAGTCCCGCAAAGGACCTGGCCTATGTCCTTGTAAGGTAAGAATAGCTTCTTCTACTTCCAGAGCATTTCCAATAGCATTTCCTAATGGTTCATCCATTTGAGAAACAACAGCTACCGTTTCTCGCCCTACTTTTTTGCCAATGGAGACCATAGTTTCAGCTAACTTAATAGAATCATTAACATTTTTCATGAAAGCCCCACTACCGGCTTTTACATCTAAAACCATAGCCTGACAACCGGCAGCTATTTTTTTGCTCATAATACTGCTAGCAATCAAAGGAAGGGAATCTACCGTTCCCGTTACATCACGCAGCGCATATAATTTTTTATCGGCAGGCACCAGATTGCCGCTTTGGCCTACTACCGCCAAGTGCAAATTATTTACTTGCTTAATGAATTCTTCCCGGCCTAAAGTAGCAGTAAATCCAGGAATACTCTCTAATTTATCTATGGTACCACCTGTATGGCCCAAACCTCGGCCTGACATTTTCGCCACCGGAACACCGGCGGCTGCCACCAGAGGCCCTAATATCAAGCTAACAGTATCCCCGACACCTCCGGTACTATGTTTATCAACCTTTATCCCGGGTATTTCCGACAAGTCCACCGTGTCTCCCGAATTTGCCATAGTCATAGTTAAATGAGAAGTTTCTTCCAGATCCATACCCTGAAAATATACAGCCATGCAAAAAGCTGCCATTTGATAATCAGTAACATTTCCTGCCGTATAACCTCTAATGAGAGCAGCTATCTCCTCCCCAGTTAAGGCTAAACCGTTTCTTTTTTTAACTATGAGATCAACGACTCTCATTTTTACGCCTCCTTCAAGATGCTACCCCAAAAACTTTCTCCCACGCATTCATATTCCAAGGAAAATATTTCACTCAATGTAGCAGCTATATCAGCAAAGGTATGACGCGTTCCTAAAGCCCTATCATCTTTAATATCCTTACCATAAACAAGCAGGGGCACATATTCTCTGCTATGATCTGTACTGGGCGTAGTGGGATCATTACCATGATCGGCAGTAAGAATCAATATCCCTTCTTCTTCCACTAAATTCATTAAGTCGGGAAGCTGCCCATCCAATTCCGCTAATTTTTCTGCATAACCTTTAGGATTGTTACGATGCCCATATAAGGAATCAAATTCAACTAAATTTGTGAAAATCAGCCCTTCCTTTAATTCAGACCAAGCTTCAATGGTCTTCTCTACCCCTTCTTTATTATCTTTTGTGGTGATACTTTTCGTTATCCCTTTACCTGCAAAAATGTCTTTTATTTTACCTATACTAATTACTTCATAGCCTTTATTCTGTAAAGCATCTAAAACTGTAGGACGCGGAGGTACCAAAGAATAATCGTGTCTATTAGTTGTTCTGGTAAAATTGCCGGGTTTCCCTATAAAAGGGCGGGCTATAACTCTTCCCACAGCCAAGTCTCCCGTTAACATTTCCCTGGCAATTTTACAAATCTCGTATAATTCTTCCAGAGAAATTACTTCCTCATGGGCCGCAATTTGAAAGACACTATCGGCAGAGGTATAGACAATGGGAAACCCTGTTTCCATATGCTTTTCCCCTAATTCTTTAAGGATTTCCGTTCCTGATGCAACCACATTTCCCAAAGTTTTACGCTTAATTCGCTTTTCAAATTCTTTAATAAAAGTAGCGGGAAAACTATGAGCAAAGGTTGGCATGGGGTCTTCTGTGATAATCCCCGCTATTTCCCAATGTCCCGTGGTGGTATCCTTTCCTTTTGATAATTCCGCCATTTTTCCATAAGCTCCCAGAGCTTTTACATCAGCGGCTATTCCTTGTAAAGGCGCTATTTTCCCTAACCCCAATTTAGTGAGATTGGGAACATTCAAACCTACCTGGCTAGCAATATTTCCTAAAGTATTACTGCCTTCATCACCATATTCCTTAGCATCTGGTAAAGCACCAATACCTACACTATCCATAACAATAAGCATTACTTTCATAGTTAGATTCCTCCTATCACAATTAAGCTCGGGGATGAGTTTGATCGTAAACTTCTTTTAATCTTTTTTTATTTAAATGAGTATATATCTGAGTAGTAGACACATCAGCATGTCCTAATAATTCCTGCACCGACCTTAAATCGGCACCATTAGCTAAAAGATGAGTTGCAAAGGAATGACGTAAGGTGTGGGGTGTAATATCTTTATTTATCCCAGCTTTCTTAGCATGCTTTTTAATAATCTTCCAAAAACCCTGGCGAGTCATACGTTTCCCATGATGATTAATAAATAACGTGGTTTCCTGGGGGTTTCTTATTAAATGGGGACGTCCCTTCTCCAGGTACTCTTTTACACATTTAGTAGCATAAGAACCCATGGGTATAATCCTTTCCTTATTACCTTTCCCGATACACCGCACAAAAGCCAACTCCATATGTACTTGCTTCATATTCAGATTAATCATTTCTGAGACACGCATTCCCGTAGCATATAATAATTCCAACATTGCTTTATCTCTTAACTGCATAGGTTCAAGGCCATGGGGTTCTTGCAAAAGAGTGTCCACTTCCTCTACAGTTAATATATAGGGCAGCTTTTTCTTTAGCTTAGGGGTTTCTATGTAAATTGTAGGATCCGTTTCTAGCAAATCCTCTAAACATAAAAAACGAAAAAAACCTTTTAAAGCAGCTATTTGCCTAGCAATAGTAGATGGCGAGATAGACTTTTTCTTTTGGTAAAAAAGATAAGCAGCCAGCACATCTTTATTAACTGCTTTTAAGTCATCTATATGCTGTGCTTCTAAGTAGGAAAAAAACTTCGTTAAATCTCTCTTATATGCATCTAATGTATTAGCTGCAAGGCCTTTTTCGATAAAAATATATTCTACAAATCGGTTTAAAAGCTCGTCCAAGAATAAAGCACCCCCCTTGCGGAAATATTATTAACTATTTCCACAAAAGAGTCTCTTTTCCTCTTTTAGTTAGCATCCTTTCCATTATCCTCTGAATTTTCCGTATTTTTATCCTCTTTCTCTTCATCATCTTCATCATTGTCTTCGTCTTCCTCGTCAACCTCTTTACCCTTCTCTTGTTCCTCCCCTTTATTTTCTTCCTTTGCTTGAGCCGGACCTTGAACTTCTATAGGCTTAGACATCACATCATTTTGTAGATCACCGGTAGGTATATTTGTGGGATCATCTTCAGAACTTAAATGCCAATTAAGACCAAACCCTAAGCCTATTAAAAAGCAGACACTAATTATCACTGCGGCCAGTTTTCTCTTCCATTTAGTAATCGTAAAAATATACATTTTCTCTCCCTCCCTTTTTAGTTATATATGAAAGTTTTCAGATACTTAGAATACCTAACCAAGCCTAAAGCTTATATATTTTTGCTTTTTAGGCCATTCTATAAATACTATAAAAATATGGGGAGAGAAATTTATGAAAAAAGAGTGGGATCATTTAGAAAAGGAAAATGACAAAGGAGTTTGGACTGTTTTCCCTGAGTTATGTAAGGGTTGTGGTTTGTGCATCGAGAAGTGTCCCGTTTCCGTTATTTCTTGGTCTGAAAAGCTGGGTTTTATGGGAACCCCTACTGTTGAGGCAGATATGGAGGGCTGCATCGTATGCGGAATGTGCGAGACTGTTTGTCCTGATACCGCCATCGTAGTAGAGCGTAAGGCCAAAGGCAAAGTACCACCGGCCAAAGTAGTCTAAAGTAAATTAAAACAGGTATTACCACTAAGCTGGCAATACCTGTTTTAATTTTAGTCCTGACCGTAATTCCCAGTAATACCTTCTACGCTATAAAAACGGTCTTTCAAGCTTCTAATGGCTGCCTCACTAACATTTAACTCCTGAGCCATTTCTACATCACTCTTGTTAGCTTGTAATCCTTGTATAAAGCTATTGACATCCACACCTACTTCATCACAAACAAATTTCATACTTGGTTCTAAGCCCCAAGGAGGTCCCTTCATACCTTGCTCCAAACTGGTGGGTCCTTCCTCATATTTGTAAAATGATCCTTCTCCACCTAAAGAGACAGACCGGGCGGAACCCATTTCTGTAGGTATAAATTTTCCTCGGGCCGGAGATTTATCGGCTCTATTTAGTTCTCTCTTTTCCACTACTATTTCCCCCTTTATCTTGCTAACCTTACTCCTATTATTCGCTGTAGAAATTTTTTTATTACAGTTGGGGGATAGTTTTCTAAATACTAAACGAAAAGTTGATTGATGTTTTTTATATCTTCTAAATTATGTAGCTTCATCAGAACTTGCTCTTTTTCTTCATCAGAAAGGTGTTGTTCTGTCAACATGCGAAACTTTTCATCCGTCCTCCTAATATCAAAGGGATTATGTTCATCCCCTAAAGGATATTCAACCCTTTTTTTATAAATTTTTCTATCACTAGTTATAATCTCTAGCTCATGTATCCATTTTTCTGGATTCTCTTTATACTCTGTATCAATTTTGGGATCTAAGATAATTTTTACTTTTTTCATCATTGCTTTAACTAAAGGATTATTAGTTTTTTCTTCTGTGAAAATATCATCTAACGCATTTCCATACACCAAACTGCCTGCGATACAATACTGAAGACTAAATTTATGACCATAAAGGGTTTGAGGTGTAGGATTATCAGTCAGATTAACTGCTGTGCTGTAAGTTTTATCAGTTATGCTGCTGACATTTTCATGCTTAATACCATACTCTTTTACTAGCTGTTGCATCCCATAAATAGCAGAATGTGTGTGCCTGCAACAAGCATAAGGCTTAAAAGAATTCTCCAGGATTTTGTAAGGCTTAGCAAAATTCCTCGTCACAGCAACCAAATCATACTCAGGAGCAACGGCTCTAATAAAACCTTTATCTCCTTCCAAGATACTGGTGGCTCCGGTAAACCCCTCCTTAGCCAACTCAGCAGAAATTATGCCATTTAGACAAGCTTTTCCTGTATGCAAAGTTTTACTCATGGCCCCATCTTTCATGAACTCCCATAAGCCTGCAGCCTGACTGCCTGCCGTACCCAAACAATGATTCATCTTTACAGCATCCAGACCATAGAGTTTACCCGCCGTAACTGC
>JAHDSB010000084.1 GCA_018433015.1 Clostridia bacterium
CTAATGAGTAAGCCTATGATGAGCATTGCACGGGAATTTTAAATTAACCCCACTAAGGCTACTCTAACTAATTATGAAATTAAGCCACTACACTTTTATCGGTGCAGTGGCTCTTGCTTTGCCTACATACCCAAAATCGTCTAAGTAAACGTTGGCACTTACTCTCTTCCTTTTTTTGCTTGTTATGCCAATGAAAATTATACTCTAACAACTTCCATCAGGTTCTTGCTGATGGTTAGTTGAACCAATCAGGTTGTTAGCGTCAAATTAAGCGATAATAAATATGTTTCACTAAGATTTTTAATATAGCGGCCACAGGAACTGCTATTAATAGTCCCATTACTCCCCATATTTTTCCCCCTACTAATAAGACAAAAATGATAATTATAGGGTGTAATCCCACACTATCTCCCAATATTTTGGGCGATATAATGCTGCTTTCAATTTGCTGAATCAAGGTCATTAACGCTAATACATAGAGGGCTAGCCATTTAGATTGAAGCAGAGCCAGCAGGAAAGCAAATATTGCTGAAATTATGGCTCCAAAGTAAGGAATAACATTAGTAATCCCTACCATAATTCCTAATAGGAAAGGGAATTTCATGCCAATAAGATACATGCCCAGAGTAGTCATTATTCCTACAATAGCAGCTACCAGCAGATTACCACGTATAAATCTTCTAATAACTTGGTTAATTTCTCCTCCTACCGAAATTAGATCAGCTCGATAGCGGGCAGGTAAGAATTCTAAGATCTTATCTCCGAACAAATTATATTCTTTAAGAAAATAAAACCCCAAAATAGGTGTCAGTACAAGGTTAAAAGACTGGGAAAATAAACCTATCAATATATCTCCAATATTTTTAATGTAGGAAATAGTAGCTTCTTCGAATCGTATTAAGGTTTCATCAGTAGCCCTACGAACACTTATAGGTATCGGGAACTGGCTGTATTCTTCTTGTAAATATTCAAACATATTTTGTATGGTCTGGGTGTATTCGGGAATTATTTTTATAATCTCATTAAAATCCTTAAAGAGGGTAGGTAGTACAAAAAAAACTACAATAACAGTTAATCCTAACAATAATCCATATATTAAAATAACCGCCAGTCCCCGGGAAAACCTAAATTTTTCCAAGCATTCAACGAGGGGAACAAGTATGTATGCTAGGATAAATCCCAATAAAAAAGGAACCAGTATGCTCCTTACTTGGTATAAAAACCAAAAACAGGCTGAGAAAAAGACAATTATTCCTGCTATTCTAAGATATTTACGTGTATATAGATTCATATACTACACTATATTCCTGCCGCATCATATGCAATAAGGGTTCCATCTTCTTCAACAGAAAATATTTTTACGTTATCTCCTTGAACTTGATATTCTATAAAACAATTCCAACAAAAATACTGTCCTATTCCAACTTTACCAACTGTTTTTCCACCACAAATGGGGCAATTCATATTCTTCCCTCCCCGTTGTAAAAACTATCGTTAACTATTACTGTATCTTCTCCAAACTGTAAAACCTGCGTTACGGGAATTATTTGTCTTCCCCATAGTACGTCTTTTATATAGCCATCAGACAGTTCATAACCAACAATATCTCCTCGGCTTTCTTCAACAACTACATCATCTATAATACCTATATTTGCTCCGGAAGTAGTTACAGCCCATGATCCTCTGTAATCAATATTGTCGTTAAGCTGATTATCAGTAATAGCATTACCCTCGGACATATTTTCACTCTTGATGAAAACAGCATCTCTACCAATACTTTCTACCTGAGAAATAGGTATATAAAGTTCTTCCTTATACTTATTGTAAATATGAAAACCTGCAACGTATTTACCCTGATAAGTTTTAAGCTCTTTAATATTTCCCATAACCTTGCCATTTCTGGCATCTATTACAGGCATTTCTTTAAATTCCCTTCCCTTTTTCACTGCTGTCTTCACCATGACTGTACCGTAATAAATTATTTATATTATTTCCATAAAAGTGTTACTTTATTGCAAAAAAAGTACTGGATAAGAGATCTTCTCTTTCCAGTACTTTTTATCACTTCTATTCGGTTCCCTTTAATTTCAAATACAGGTTATACTTTATTCCTTTAGCTAGCATTAGGAGAAGATTACTTTTTCAATGGTCCCCCCGCCTATAACCAGGTCCCCTTGATAATAGACAACAGCCTGTCCCGGAGTGATGGCTCGTTGTTTCTCTGTAAAGCAAACCCTAACATATCCGTTTTCTCCGGGGTAAATACGGGCTGGAGCAGGGTTAGCATTGTAACGTATTTTAGCTTCTACTTCCATAGGTTCTGTCAATTCCTCTACAGCAATAAAGTTGTTATCCTTGGCCCACAATTCCCGCTGAAATACTTCTTCGTTCTCCCCAATTATAACGGCATTTTTTTCCGGATCGATACTAACAACATAAACAGGGTATCCCAAAGCCAACCCTAACCCCTTACGCTGCCCCACTGTATAATAAGCAATTCCTTGATGTGTCCCTACAACTTCACCTTTAGTGTTGAGAAAAGGTCCTGGCTTTATTTTTCCCGGTGAAACTCTGTCTTGAAGAAAATTTTTATAGTTATCATCGGGCACAAAGCAAATTTCTTGACTTTCCGGCTTATCTGCCACTGCTAACCCTAATTCAGCAGCTTTTTGCCGGATTTGTGTTTTTTCATAAGCACCTAAAGGAAATATTGTTTGAGAAAGCTGTTGTTGTGTAAGTCTAAATAAAACGTAGCTCTGGTCCTTACTCATATCATCTGCTCGATATAGCATATAGCGCTTCTCTTCCTGATCATACTTTATCTTAACATAGTGCCCCGTAGCTATATAACCAACATCTAATTCTTCAGCTCTTGCTAAAAATGCATCGAATTTAATATAGCGATTACAAGCAATACAGGGATTAGGAGTGCGTCCCTGAAGATACTCTTCCGTAAAATATTGAATAACCTTTTCATTAAACTCGTTACGTAGATTCATAACATAAAAAGGAATATTTAGTTTTGCCGCTACACGTCTAGCATCATGAACAGCAGCAAGAGAACAACATCCCCCGGAATCATCACTATCGTTATGCCCTAGATCCATAGTAATGCCAATAACTTCATATCCTTGTTCTAATAGAAGTGCTGCAGCTACAGAGCTATCAACACCACCGCTCATAGCTACTGCCACTCGTTTTTTATGGATTGTTCCAGTTTTTTCTGTCAATATTACCACCCATTCTCTCTCCTGATTAAATATAAGGATTTAACCCTTAGAGCAATTACATGCACCTATTTTTCTTTCCTGCGACGAACTTTTCTTTCGTAAACGTTCTACTATAAGGGCTAATTTCTCTAACACATACCCAATATCCTTATCTGTATTTTCTCTTCCTAAAGTCATCCTTATAGTTCCCGGGGCAAACTCAGGTTGTACTCCCAGGGCTTTAATAACATGGGAGGGCCCCATTATTCCTGAACTACAAGCAGAACCGGCTGAAGCCGCTATTCCCTCTAGATCCAAAGCCATTAATAAAGACTCTGCTCCAATATCTTTAAAACTTAAATTAACATTAATGGGTACTCTCTTAACAGGGTGCCCATTTAATTTTACATCAGGGATTCTTTCCATAACTCCTTGGATTAATTGTTTTTGCAGTTTCCTTATACGGTCCATTTCATGTTCCATTTCCTTACTGGACAATACTAAAGCCTGGGCTAAACCCACAATACCTGGAACATTTTCTGTACCGGGGCGAAATCTCTTTTCTTGTTCTCCTCCGTATGTAAGAGAAGTGATACCTACTCCTCGGCGTAAAAATAAAAAGCCACTACCTTTAGGCCCATATATTTTGTGCCCCGATCCGGATAATAAATCAATGTTCATCTTTTGAACATCAATAGGTATTTTGCCCAAAGATTGCACAGCATCAACATGAAATATTATTTCATGTTCTTGAGCTAACTTTCCGATATCTTGAAGAGGTTGCAATGTCCCCACTTCATTGTTAGCATGCATAATACTAATTAAAGTTGTATCCTTTCTTATGGCCTTACGAAGATCATCTATATCAATAGCACCATATTCATCTACAGGAAGGATTGTAATCTCATAACCAGCTTGTTCGAGATTTATACAGGCATCCAGTACAGCATGATGTTCCACCGCAGAAGTAATGAGATGTTTTCCTTTATCAGCATAGTATCTGGCAACACCGGCTATAGCAAGATTATCAGCTTCCGTTCCGCCACTTGTAAAGATAATCTCTTCCGGGAGCGAGTTTATTACACCGGACACTTGTTCCCGGGCATCTTCTAATGCTTCCTTAGCTTCCCTCCCCAAATAATGCATACTTGAAGGATTTCCATATTTTCTAGTCATATGTTCCAAAACGGTTTGGGCTACTTCAGGCCTAACAGATGTTGTGGCACCATGATCCAAGTACACCCTCATTAATACTTCATCTCCCACTGGGCAGGACTATAAATCCTTATATTTTATACCTTTATCCTGTCCTATATTGGAAGGTTTATAATATTTAATTCCTTCCATTTCTCGTGGAAGATAAGCTTGTTCTACATAATGTCCCGGATAGCTGTGAGGATATTGATAATTTAAACCATGTCCCAGTTCTTTAGCCCCTCTGTAGTGAGTATCGCGAAGATGCAGGGGAACTGGTCCATATTTTCCTTCTTTGACATCTCGCAGTGCACTATCAATTGCTATTAAAACTGAATTGCTTTTGGGCGCACAAGCAATATATAAGGCAGCCTCCGCTAATATCAACCGTCCTTCCGGCAAACCTACTTGATCCACGGCCCGGGCTGCAGCCTGGGCTACTACTAGAGCCTGGGGATCAGCAAGTCCTACATCTTCTGCAGCGTGCACCAATAGACGCCTTGCAATAAAGCGGGGGTCCTCACCGGCATAGATCATTCTGGCTAAATAGTGCAACGAGGCATCGGGATCAGAACCACGCATACTTTTTATAAAAGCTGAGATCACATCGTAATGTTGATCTCCCGTTTTATCATATACTATCGCCCGTTCTTGAATAGATTCTTCCGCTGTAGTTAAATCAATTACTCTTATTCCTTTTTCATTGGGCCTAGTAGAAAGAACAGCTAATTCCAAGCCATTCAAAGCTAGGCGGGCATCGCCTCTGGCAGCCTTGGCTAAGTGTTCTAAGGCCTCCCGGGAAACCTGCACCTTATAAGTTCCCAGACCATTGTTCTCATCTTTTAAAGCTCTTTGCAACAGAGGTAAGATATCGCTATCTTCCAAGGGTTGTAAACGGAAAAGACGAGAACGAGACAGTAAAGCGGAGTTGACACTAAAATAAGGATTTTCTGTAGTAGCTCCAATTAAAACTATTTTTCCTTCTTCTACCGCCGGTAAAAGGGCATCTTGCTGAGCCTTATTAAAGCGATGAATTTCATCGATAAAAAGTAGAGTTCCTTGATTCTGATACCCCATTCTTTCCTCAGCATCTTTAACTACTTGTCTTAAATCATTTACTCCCGAGGTTACAGCATTAAGTTTTACAAAATGGGATTGGGTACTCTGGGCAATAACATAGGCCAAGCTAGTTTTCCCTGTTCCGGAAGGTCCGTAAAATATCAGAGACCCTAACTGATCTGTCTCGATAGCACGACGCAAGAGCTTTCCTTTTCCGATTATTTCTTTTTGACCCACTACGTCATCAAGGGTTTTGGGACGCATGCGGGCTGCCAACGGTAACTTTTTTTGTAGATTGTTTTGTCTAACTTGTGAAAATAAATCCATGGAATAA
>JAHDSB010000119.1 GCA_018433015.1 Clostridia bacterium
CTTTTTTGGGGATGATTAGAGAAACAGTAGAATAAACTGCTAAAGCAATAAGGCTATCTGCACCATGATGGAGTGCAGTTCCTACACCAACGATTAATCCGGCTTTTTGGAGAGTGAATCCAAAGAGCAAGACTATTAAAGCTTCTGAGAAAGCATGGATGGGCAATGTTGCTAGCAGACTTGTTTTAAAAGACCAGCCACGTTTTATCATTAAAGCGCCTGCAACAGCAAATATTATATGCATGGCAGCCCGTGCCCCAATAACAGGACCCAGTTTAATTAAGAAGCCCAGAGCAGACCCCGCTGCTACCATGAAAGCCGTTAAAGGACTAATTAACATAGCCAACATAACAGGAACATGGGCAGCAAGAGTTGCACTAAATGGTGGGATAGTAACACCTAGCAAACCTCCAAAGGAAAGTGGAATAACAAGGGCCAGAGAAGTAAGAATTCCACCCCAGACAATCCGTTTAACATACATAAATAACACACCCTTCCCACCTGTATATACAGGTGTCTTGTCAGGTGTAATTATACAAATTATATTTAGAGATGTCAATAAAGGGAAGCTGCTATAATTATGGGAAGAATTTAAACCTGATGGCCTCTTATCTTATCCCAGATATTATCGTTTCTTAAAAAGTATACAAATGAAACAAGCCCTAAGACAGGTACTAAACTTGCAAGCATATAGATTATATTAAAGCCTAAATACTCACTAAATCCACCCCACACAGAACCAAAGGTCACTCCAATATCAAAAAAGGAAGTAAAGAGACCGAAGGCTGAACCGCGGATTTCTGAAGGTGTATTCAGGACTACTATAGTGCTTAAAGCGGGATATACTGCGCCATAGCCCAACCCATAGATAAAAGCGGCGATAACTAGTAAAGAGAGATCCTGTACGTTAGCAATAAGCCCTACTCCTATAAAAAGGGCGATTAAAGAAAGAGCAATTATACCTTCTAAAGATAATTTGGATTGTTTCCCTGTAAAGAGGCGGGTGGCTACTACGGCTAAAGTATTTACTGTAAAGAACCAACTGTAGTTGGGGATGTTTCTTTCTAAGGCCATAAGAGGTAGCATTGTCATGATGGTGCCAAAAGTCAGGGTTACCGTTAATAAAACAATGGATGGGACCCAGACCATGCGGTGAGTAATTACCTTAGAGAAGGGGATAGAAATATCTTTATTAAGAGGAGGAACATAGTCAACTTTAAAGGTGCAGAGCAAAGCTAGAATGGCTTGTAAGACTGTCAAAGCCAGCAGAGGATGGAGACCCCAGGCCTTATAAATTATGGTCCCCAAAGTAGGAGATAGGCCTTTAGCTAAGATTAGAGCAATGCTGTGAATACCAATGGCTTGACTAAGAAATTCTTTAGAAACCGACACAGTTATAATAGTAGCGGAGGAAATAGTAAAAGCCCCGATAGTAAAGCCATAAACTAATTGTACAAGACTGATAAGGGAGAAAGAATTTACTATATAGAAAAAAGGTGTAAGGAAGAAAATACAAATAGATAAACGCATAATTTTTGTAGGACCTTTCCGATCTGAAGCTCTTCCGGCAGCAGGACGAAAAAATAAAGAACTTACAGAAAAAAGTCCCATAATCAAACCGATATAGAATTTTGTTCCCCCCATCATTTTCATATGAAGGGGGAGGACAGGCATCAATAAGTAATATGTGCTAATAAATAAAGTTGTAGCAATTAGCGTAAATATAAAATTTTTATTACTTTTTTCCAGTGACATTTTGTGATCCCTCATTTTATAAATATAAAGTATTGTATTACTTAATTTTAACATAATGATTTAAAAATAAGGAATTTTAAAACTTTTTATTGCAACATATTAAAAAAAGTGATAAATTTTTATTAATTAAATTTTTTTGGAGAGATGTATATGGGAAACAATATGTTTGCACAAAGAATGACTAACATGTCAGGGAATGTTATCCGAGAGATCTTAAAATTAACACAACAACCTGATTTTATTTCTTTTGCCGGAGGGATGCCTTCTTTTGATGCTTTTCCGGTGGAACATTTACAGGACATTACAGCCGAAGCTATTAAGAAATATAAAGGCGATGCATTGCAGTATGGAACTAGTGAAGGGTATCAACCTTTAAGAGAATATATAGCAGGTTGGCTAAAGGAAAAAAACATAGACGTTGATTACTCTGAAATATTAATTACTTCCGGTTCCCAGCAAGGCATAGATTTAGTATCTAAAACTTTTCTTGACCCTCAGGATAAAGTTTTAGTTGAAAGTCCCACCTACTTAGCAGCCATTCAGATATTTAAGTTGTATCAAGCTGAATTTACTGCCGTAGAGGCTGATTATCAGGGTGTAAATCCTGTCTCTTTAAATGAGGCGGTTCAAAAAGATAGTCATAAATTATTGTATTTAGTGCCAAACTTTCAGAATCCTACAGGTATTACCTTAACTAAGGAGCGGCGTCAGCAAGTGGCTACTTTGCTGGATGAATATAAGCTATACTTGATTGAGGATGATCCCTATGGAGAATTGCGGTATAGTGGGGAACAACTATTACCTATAAAATCATATAATAAAGAACGCTCCATTTATCTGGGGTCTTTTTCAAAAATTATATCTCCGGGTTTACGGGTTGGTTATGCCGTAGGAGATCCGGAAATCCTAAGTAAATTAGTAGTAGGTAAACAGACTACAGATGTTCATACTAGTAATCTTTCTCAGATTATTGTATATGAATTTTGCCAAAGGGGCCTCTTGCAATCCCACATTAAACAAATCAGGAAAATATATAAAGAAAAAAGAGATCTAATGTTAGAACTAATGAAAAAATATTTCCCGGCTGAGGTTACTTGGACAAAACCGGATGGAGGTCTGTTTATCTGGGCCCAATTGCCGGAAAAAAGTAATGCTACAGGTTTATTACAAGAGGCGATAAAAGAGAAAGTAGCATTTATCCCTGGAGAAAGCTTTTATCCTTTAGGTGGAGGCAAGCAAACTATGAGATTGAATTTTTCTAATGCTACACCACAACAGTTAGAAGAAGGACTAGAGCGCCTCGGAAAAATTATGAAAAAGTATCTTGGTTCTAGCCAAAATAGATAATTAGGCATAAAACTTGCATATGGATGAAGATTGTGATATGATATGTATATAATTCAATATCGCGGGATGGAGCAGTTGGTAGCTCGTCGGGCTCATAACCCGAAGGTCGAAGGTTCAAGTCCTTCTCCCGCAACCAAATTAAAAATTAAGACTGGATAATACCAGTCTTTTTTTATTTTTATGAAAAAATAATTGACAATTATATCAAGGATTAAAGAAAATGTTACGGGAAAAATAAGTGTATATCATTTTCTGGAGGACAGGAACGGATGAAAAATAAGGAAATATCTTCTTCAAAAATTGCAGCTGCCTATATTGGTACTGTAGTAGGAGCAGGTTTTGCATCAGGACAGGAAGTGCTGCAGTTTTTTGGATATTTTAGATATTGGGGAATTGTTGCTTTAATTATATCCGGTTTTCTCTTTTACTATTTTGGTACAATTATCCTAAAGTTAGGACAAGAATTAGATGCAGATTCTCATCTACCGGTTATAGAATATGCCGGTGGTAAGTTCATAGGAAAATTTATTGATTATGTTATAATATTTTTCTTATTTGGAGCTTTGACAGCTATGGCGGCAGGAGCAGGTGCCATATTTGCGGAACAGTTTCAACTTTCTAGCATAGTTGGTAGCGGCCTATTAATCCTGATAACCTTAGTAACAGTATTAGCAGGCATTAGCGGAGTAATCTCAGCAATTAGCATTGTAGTGCCTTTATTATTGGTCTCTGTTTTTGGAATTTCTCTCTATACTTTAGTAGTTCAGGGTATATCCATGCAATCCTTAGCAGTTATTCCCGGTAAGCCTGCTGTTCCAGTGTGGCCTTTATCATCTATTGTTTATGTTTCCTATAATCTGGTGATGGCTGTGGCTATCTTAGGTCCTTTGGGAAAAGAAGGAAAAAACAAACACAGATTAAGATTAGGGGCTTTATGGGGAGGAATGGGTTTAGGAATAGGAGCCTTAGCTATTTTAGTAGCTGTATTAGCAACCGTACCTGAGTCGGCCCGTTATGAAATACCCATGATTTATGTGGCAGGTCAGATTTCTCCGCTAGTACAAAAGATCTATAGTGTTGTACTAATTGCAGAGATATATACCACTGCTGTCAGCAGTCTTTATGGTTTTGTGGTACGCTTAATAGCTCCAGATAACAAAAAGCTTATTCGTTACGTAGCTATAGGAACTAGTATTGTAGCTTTATTAGCAAGTCAGCTGGGCTTCTCCAACCTTGTACGTGTTTTATATCCTTTAGTAGGTTACGCCGGTTTACTGATGTTAGGGGGGCTATTATACAGAGAAATACAGAGAAAAAAATTAACAATAATTCCTGCACCGGCTATGCGTGCTAAAAATAATAATGAAAAGATTAAGGATGAAGAAAATAAAATGAGCAATGGCCCAAAAACTTAAAAAAATATTTGATATAATAAAATAATGATTAGTGGAATTATAAGAAGTGTTAGCGTCCGTTATACGACGCTAACACTGGCATAAAAGGGTAAACGTTACATGGAGGGATTTAATTGTGAATAAAGTAGAAGCCCTAGAGGAGTTACAAAAAACAGTTTTAAGTTGTGATTTATGTAGATTAAGGCAGGGGTGCCATAAAGTTGTATTTGGGGAAGGAAACCCTAAAGGTGGCATTATGCTGATTGGAGAGGGACCCGGGCAAGAGGAGGACAAGCAAGGACGTCCTTTTGTAGGAAGAGCGGGCCAATTGCTGGATAAAATTTTAGAAGCTTGTGGTTTTCAACGTTCTGAACACGTTTATATTGCAAATATTGTGAAATGTAGGCCTCCTCAGAATAGAGTACCTACACCGGAAGAAAGGATTAGTTGTATTCCCTATTTATATAAACAAATGGAAATAATAGAACCGAAAATCCTCATCTTAATGGGTGCTACAGCTCTACAAGGATTAATTGATCCTAAAGCCCGTATATCCAAGGCACGAGGCCAATGGTTAAAGTGGGAAGGAAAATGGGTAATGCCTACTTATCATCCGGCAGCACTCTTACGTAACCCTAATTTAAAAAGACCGACCTGGGAAGATTATAAGAAAGTTGTAGCCAAATATAGGGAAGAAATAAATCCTCAACATTATTCAGCACATTGTTGAAAGTATAATTTAATTATAGTATCAGTTAGCAAAAGAAGTGGTATGGAGCTACTCTAATAGTAATTCCATACCACTTCTTTATGTTTAATAGTTTAATATGTTTAATAAATCTTGAACAAAGACTTAACTATTCCTTAACAAACACACAGTTGTTACTTAACGAGGGTTATTTATTATAGAGAGAGTTAAGAAATGAATTCAAGGAGGAAAATTATATGTCTAAATTATTTAAAAGTAAATTTTTTGCCATCGTTTTAGTAATGATGATTACTGTTGTTGCAGGATGTGGCCAAGAAAAGGAAGCCCAATCTGAAGAAAATGAATTGGAAGGCACCATTCAAATCGCTGGTTCTACCTCTGTTCAGCCCCTTTCTGAGGAATTAGTAAAGGCTTTTATGGCTGAAAATAACAAGGTTAGAATTAATGTGGCTGGTGGTGGATCAGGAGCAGGTGTTAAAGCTGCAGCAGCAGGAACAGCAGATATAGGAGCTTCTTCACGTGAACTAAAAGAGGAAGAGAAAAATGTAAAGGAATATGTAATTGCTTTAGATGGGATAGCTATTATTGTCCATAAAGATAACCCGGTAAATGATTTAAGCCAAGAAGATATTAAAAAGATTTTCGCAGGGGAAATTACAAACTGGTCAGAACTAGGAGGAGAAGATGGAGCTATCCACGTATATAACAGGGAAGACGGCTCAGGAACTCGAGGAGCCTTTACAGAACTCATTATGGGTAAAGAAGTTAGCATTACAGATAAAGCTATAATTCAAAATTCTACGGGTGCAGTTAGAACTGCAGTGGCCGGAGACAAAACAGGGATCGGTTATATATCTTTAGGTGGCATAAATGAAGAAATAAAAGCTCTAAAGGTGGATGGAGTAGAAGCGACGGTAGAAAATATAAAAACTAAGACATATAAAATATACCGACCTTTCCTTTACTTGACACAAAAGGAGCCAGAAGGTGTTGTTAAAGCTTATATAGATTGGGTGTTAAGTTTAGAAGGACAAGGGATAGTGGCAGAACATTTTATACCTGTTAAGTAATTAAGAAATAATCTAATACTTGTGTTGAATGGGGGTGGGATTCCACCCTTGTTCCTATGCAAGCTAGTAATAGAGAAGGACTAGAAAAAAAGTAGGTGTATCTATGCAAAGAAGTCAACGAGAAAAGGTGTATAAAGCCCTCCTTTTTTGTAGCGCTTTAATGGCATTATTCGTGATAATTCTTATCGGAGGCTTTATTTTTAAAGAGGGACTTCCCGTATTTATGAAATATGGGTTTAAAGAAATATTCTGGGGGACGGAATGGCGTCCTTCAGAACAACTATATGGTCAGTGGCCTATGGTATTAGGATCCATCTATATAACATTAGGAGCATTATGTTTAGGGGTACCTTTAGGTGTTCTCACGGCTATTTTCTTAGCAGAGTTAGCACCGCGAAAATTGGTTTCTCTGCTTATTCGTCCTGCAATAGAATTACTGGCAGGAATTCCCTCCGTTGTCTATGGGCTGTTCGGAATGACCACAATTGTACCCGTTATCAGAGCAATTTCTAAAAAGGTACCGGCCTATGCCGAAGATCCTCTTTTATCAACAGGATATGGAATTGTGGCAGGAGCAATAATTCTATCCATAATGATATTGCCTACCATAATTAATGTGGCCGAGGATGCAATCAGAAGCGTACCGCAGGATTATAAGGAGGGCTCCTTAGCTTTAGGTGCTACCCACTGGCAAACCATATATAGAGTAATAGTGCCTGCAGCAAAGTCAGGAATAATGGCGGGTGTAGTATTAGGTTTAGGCAGAGCTTTGGGAGAAACTATGGCAATTATTATGATTGTTGGTAATTCACCGGTGATACCCCATTCTCTACTCTCTTCGGTACGTAGTATGACGGGAAATATAGCTATTGAAATGGCCTACTCTTCAGGAGAACATACCCAGGCTTTATTTGCTACAGGAATTATCCTCTTTGTCTTTATTATGTTAATTAATTCTTTAGCTATGTTTATAGTGAACAAGGAGGCGGGCTAAATGATAAAACCACAAAAGACAGAGAGAGTGGCGAAAGTAGTTTTATGGACAGCCGCTATGCTTACTGTCATAACATTAGTACTAATTTTAGGGTATATTTTTTTACATGGTTTTAGTAAATTGAGTTGGGAATTTTTGACTACGGAACCTGAAGCCATGGGGGCTGAAGGAGGAATTTTCTCTTCTTTGGTGGGGACAATTATTTTTACCATAACAACTATTATTGTTGCTGTTCCTGTAGGTATTGCAGCGGCCGTATATTTATGCGAATATACCAAAAACGGTATTATAACTAAGCTAATACGCTTTGGAACAGATGCTTTAGCGGGAATACCTTCCATTGTCATAGGGCTTTTCGGGTTTGCATTTTTTGTAACCCTCTTAAAACCTCTTACGGGAGGATGGTCCTTAATTTCGGGAGCTTTAACAGGAGCCTGCATGATATTGCCTACTCTAATTAGGACTACTGAAGAAGCTATTAAAGCTGTACCTGCCTCTTATCGGGAAGGGAGTTATTCTTTAGGGGCAACGAAATGGCAGACTATTAGTAGAATAATTCTTCCTACAGCCATGCCGGGAATACTTACGGGTGTAATTTTAGGAATAGGTAGAATTGTAGGTGAAACGGCAGCTTTACTATTAACATTAGGTGGAAGTTTATTTATTCCTACTAAGTTAACAGACCCGGCCAGTACCTTATCCTTGCATCTATATAAAGTTGCTATGGAAGTGGGAGCTATGGACGTAGCCTTTGGTGCGGCGGCAGTTCTAATTTTGACAGTTTTATTTATAAATATATCCGCGGCTTTAATCATGAGTTTATTAAAAAAGAAAACTATAGCTTAAAACTATAGCGATATAGGTTCTATGTAAGAAACGCAGAATACTGCGTTTTTTTATTTTGCAGAGAGGAAAGCCAATAATTAAAAGGAAATAAGTAAAGGCGGTTAATGCTTTAAACTTAACTATGGGGCTTGGCGTTGAGGCAAGTTTTCTATATAATGTATTAAAGGTTAAAATGAAGTGTAATTTGGGAGGGTAGACCCATGAAGAAAATCAGCTTCTGTTTAATTTTATTCTTATTACTTTTTTCAGCTGTTCCTTTAATGGCCCAACCGTACTTAGAATATTTAGTTATAAATGAGGAAATTACACCCAGTGATACAGATATGTACTTAACTGTAACCGGGTTCTTTTCAGACGGTACTAGACAGCAAATCAGGGACAATCTTATTTGGCGTACATCTGATAGATCTATTGCTACAATAGATAGAGAAGGACGTCTAAGCTTCACAGGAAAAGGCGGGGTTGTTACTATTTCTGTTTTTAAGGGCCCGGCCAGTGGTAAAAAGACTGTAAATATTAAACCCTGGCCTGAAAGTATCGAAATAGTTACTCCTTTTGCTTATAAAGAGAACCCTTATCGCCTCCTGGTTAAGGGTAGGTTTAGTGATGAAGATGATGATGGGGAGAAAGAGGAACGTTATTTTGCTCCTAATGAGGGAATAATCTGGTCAAGTTCTAATCCCACGGTATGTTGGGTAAATAATGATGGTATCGTAACTTTTACTGGGAAACCAGGTTATGTAGAAATTACAGCTACCCTGGGGAAGCTTTCCGCTAAAGTGAACACTTCATACAAAGAGGATTCGGATACAGATACATGGCCTATAGGTATTAAGATTAAAGATGATATTACATATAATCCCGAACCTCAGCAGCTTTCCCTTGTTTATATTATGAATGATGACTCTGAAGAAGAGATAGTTCCGATGAGTGCAGATTGGTCTTCCAGTAATGAAAAAATAGCTACCGTTAGTAAAGATGGGATAATTAAATTTTCCGGAGACCCGGGTTATACTAAAATACGCGTAAAATATGGCAGTTATGAAGATGAACAGTTTGTTACTGTGGGTAGATTCTTGCAAAAGCTTTCCATTAACCCTAGCCTTAATTATACTAGTGATTGGGACGGGATACCTTTACCTCTATCAGCTACCGGTTATTATAATGATGGGTCAGAATTCATCTTCGATTCCGGTGTCAAATGGGAAGTTGATAATAAAAAAGTAGCTGAAATAACGGAAGATGGAGAACTAACATTCACCGGAACAGGAGGAAAAGTTACCATAAAAGTAAGTGATCAAGGATTTACGCAGGATAATGTAGTAGAGGATACCTTGACTGTAATTGTGTCTGATCATGAAAAGCCCAATCCCGTACGGCTTTTTATAGATAATAATCCCCTTACTGTTAATCAACCCCTTTCACCTAATGTTTATTGTGCTTATGATGACGGGAGTTTAAGGGATGTAACGGAACATGTGTTGTGGCAATCATTTACTCCTGAAACTGCCAGCGTATATGAAGGAAAGATCTATCTTGCTCCTAATCCGGGAGCTGTTAGGATTGGTGCATATTTCTTAAACCTGAGGGATGAAATTACGGGATATATGGAAAAACAGCCGGGTTATGCGGGTAGAATTTATCAAATACGTATTAAAGAAAATAATGTGGCTTTTACATATAAGCCCATAAAATTAACAGGTTTAGCCGTTAAAGGTGATGGCTCTTTACAGGATGTAACTTCTCAATTGAATTGGTATTCTTCTGAACCATTAGTGGCTTCTATAAAGAAGGGAGTTTTAAATTTTACCGGTCGCATTGGCAAAACCACAATTGCTGCTTCCGGATATGGCCTCAGAGATGAATTACAAATAGATGTACAACCCTGGGATTTAAAACCTAGAGTAGAAAAGCTGGTTATTGTAGGGAGTTTGGGGAAAGGGGCTAATCATCTGAAGGCAATAGCCCATTTTAATGACGGATCACAACAAGATGTTACTAAAGAAGCAGTTTGGAATACAAACAATAAAAATAGAGCCTTAGTTAGCGATGAAGGAATGGTAATGTTTTTACAAGGGCTTAAGCCTGTTACTATTACCGCTAACTATTTAGGCAAAGAAGCCAAGATTCTTAGTGTACAGTAAAGATGATTAAAAGAATATTTTTATGGTAGCTGTTTTAACAGCTGCCCTTATTTTTTCAATAGCAATTGATATGCTTTGCTATAGTTATGATTATCTGGTAAAATGGTTGCGAATATTACAGGGAGGTCGAATCATGCAAAGGTTGGATATGGGGCATTCCCGTTATGAGCAGATTGCTTTTGATATTGCTCAGAGAATAGTACGTGGAGAATATAGCGTAGGGCAAAAGTTATCAGGTCGGTCTCTTTTAGCAGGGACATATAATGTATCACCGGAGACTATCAGAAGAAGCATCGCCTTATTACAGAATATTGGTGTGGTCCAGTCTATTACTGGAAGTGGTATAGTAATAAAATCAAGCACCCTTGCACAAGAATTTTTAAATGAATATAATGAGCGATTAGAGATTATCCGTCAGAGAAACAGGATAAATGAATTATTAAATCAGCGGCGTCATCTAGATATAGAGTTAGAAAAAGAATTATCAAATCTCTTAGAGTTCGCTTTCCAGAAATCATCAATTTTACAGCAAATAGAGGAAGTTATTTTGCCTTCAACCTCTTGGTTAGTAGGACAGACTATTGCTAAATCAAATATTAGAAGTCTGACAGGAGCTACTATTATTGCTATTAACAGAAAAGGAGAAGAAGTATTCTCTCCTCCTGCAGACATGATTTTAGAGGGAAATGATACCTTAATTCTTGTAGGCACAACAGGGTTTAAAGAAAGAGTAAAGACAATTATCAAAGAAAAACCAAAAGATAACGTTTAGAGGAAGGAAATGGAAAATCAAGGGCGAACTTTAATTATAGGAGGTATAAGATGAATATCGTTGACCTCTTAATCATATTAATTTTGCTATTTGGAGCTCTGAACGGCTATAGAAAGGGCTTGTTAGGCAGTCTGGTAGGACTCTGTAGTAGTTTAATTGCTATAGTTGTAGCTTTTAAATCCTATGGGTTACTAAGTTTGTGGTTTGATGATAAGTTCCAATTAAGCTATAAAGTAAAACTTTTTTTGCAAGAACATATCAACTTACCTCAAGCTGTAAGCAACTTTAGCTTAGATAATATTCATCCGCCGGATTTAGCCCAAGCTGTATCTAGTTTAGACTTGCCCTTGCAATTAAAGGAACATCTAATTTTATATTTACAAGGGCTTGATACATCTTTGCAGCTGCAGGGATATTTAGGAGATATATTTCACGACTTCTTAACTGGAATAGTAGTCAAGGGATTAGCGTTTCTAATTATCTATTTACTTATCAGTAAAGGATTAATTTTTATTTCAGCACTTTTTAGACAATTAACGAAAGATACTTTCTTACAAACGTGTGATCAATGGGGAGGTTTATTTGTCGGCTTATTACTTACCGTATTAACAATAACTGTATTTACAGGAGTACTAATACCATTATTAAATGTCTCAGGACTAGTAGGAACTTCATATACAGCATCTGTAATAAAAGCTATAGAAGAGGCTAAATTAATTCCTCATTTTATCTTTTTATTTTCCTTTATCTCCGAGAAGCTTGCAGGTTTTCTTTTCTTAAAATAAAGGGTAAAAATAAGGGGGTATAATAGCTTATGGCCCTGCTGAATTTGAAATCTAGAAAAATAAAGATAGAGGAGGTTCAAAGGGCTGTTACGGAAGGCAGAATAACTTTTTCCGGTCAATTTAAAGAAAAGTTAAAAGGTGTTGATCCTGCACAAGCGTGGGACATAATAAAACTAGCGCTACCTGATCTAGACACATTAAAAGCCCGAGATTTGGTACGTCTTTTACTAGCTGACAAAGTACCCTTATTAAAAGAAAAGATGGAAGATAGGAATGAAATCAATCTAGCTATAGAATGTCTGGGGTATCTTCCTGCGCGAGAATCGGTGGAGATACTTGTGGGACTTTTGAGTCATAAGAATGTAAGTGTGCAATTAGATGCGGCAGGTGCTTTAAAGAAGCATACCCCCCGTCTTGTTGTTCCTCCTTTGATTAAAGCACTTGAGGAAAACACGGTCTTGCCTGCCAGAGTAGGGGAAGTCTTATTAAATATGGGGTTCCTAGGACAGGAAGCTCTTTTAGAAGCGTATCCTCAAGGTGATTTTCGGGTTAAGGGACAGATTCTGGAGTTGTTGATTCAAAGCAATAATCCTAAATGTAGATTATTTCTAAAAGATGCCTTGAAGAGTGAGGATAAGTTTTTAGTGAGTAAAGCCATAGATGCTGTAGAACATTTTAAATTCTATGACTTATGGCCAGAACTAGTAGAAAGCTTCACTTCAACGTCTTGGCAGATCAAAGCAAGAGCTTTAATTGTATTGGAAAAATTGAAGGTCAAAGAAGCTACTGAGTTTGTAGAGCTTTTACTAAAAGATGATGATAAGTGGGTTTGCCAATGTGCGGAAAGATGTTTAAGAATTTTAAAAAATAGTTTTTAAAGAAAAAATGTAGGTGATGGATATGGCACAATTTTATGTGGGAGACATCGTAAAAATGCGAAAAAAACATCCCTGCGGAAGTGATGAATGGGAAGTAATGCGTACAGGAATGGATTTTCGTATTAAATGCCGAAAATGTTCACGACAAGTTTGGCTGGACAGGCCTTCTTTCGAAAAAGCTGTGAGAAAAATTATCACCAGAGGCCCGGAAGCACCGGAAAAATAAAGAGAGAATTCTTGCCAGTACAAGTGCAATATGTTACAATATTAAGATGTAATCATTCCCTGCTCCAACAGTTGTTGGGGCCGTTTAAGTCCATGGGGAGGAGGTGAAGTTTAGATGCGGGCCTATGAGTTAATGTATATCGTTAAGCCTGAGTTTGATGAAGAACAATTAGCCACAGTTACTGATAAATATGCTAATTTGATAACTAACAACGGTGGAGAAGTAATCAGTAATGAAAAATGGGGCAAGAGAAAGCTGGCTTACGAAATCAATGACTACCGTGATGGCATCTATATCTTAGTTAACTTCAAAGGTGAGCCTGATGTTGTTAATGAGGTTGACCGTCTGATGAAGATTGATGATGATATTCTTAGATTCATGATGATAGTTAAAGAAAAATAGTATTATATTATTATTAGGTGGTGACGAGCTTGTTAAATAGAGTTGTTCTTATCGGCCGCCTTACAAAAGATCCTGAATTAAGATATACACCTAATGGGGTAGCTGTAGCCACGTTTACTTTGGCGGTCAATCGCTCTAGGTTAAATCAGCAGGGAGAAAGAGAAGCCGATTTTATTCCTATTGTGGTGTGGCAGAAGCAAGCTGAAAACTGTGCCAATTATATTGGTAAAGGAAGTTTAGTTGCCGTTGATGGTCGTATACAGGTAAGAACTTATGACACACAAGATGGCCAACGCCGTTGGATTACTGAGGTTATAGCTGAAAATGTAAGATTTCTTGATAAACGTGAAAATGGAGGAAAACAGGGAACGGAGTCACTAGGTAGCGAAGTATCATTCTCTGATGATGATATTCCCTTTTAAATCCTGTGAATAAGGAGGGAAACAAAGTGAGACAGGATAAAGGTCGTCGTCCTCGCAAAAAAGTATGCAGTTTTTGTGTAGATAAGGTTGAACACATTGATTATAAAGACATACCAAAATTACGTAAATATATAACAGAGCGCGGAAAGATTTTGCCGCGGCGTATTTCTGGTAATTGCGCTAAGCATCAACGCCAGTTAACAATAGCTATAAAAAGAGCTAGAAACATGGCATTATTGCCTTATGTAGCAGAATAACGAATATTTATCAAAGGGAGCGTAAGCTCCCTTCGTTTATTTTATTGTGAATATTGTTTAGCTTATAATTTAAATACCAAAAATTTAAGGGAGGAGTTTAATTCTATAAAATAGAAAATAACATAAAAGTATAGGATGAAAATAATGACTATGTGCCGAGGAGGCTTTAGTTATGCAGGGATCAGAACTTGATGTAGCTAAGAATATTAAAACTTTAGAGTTGTTAAAAACAGAACTCCTAAACTCTTTGGGAGGTTTGTTTAAAAATATTTTTACCGGTAATACAGGAGGCATCCTTCACTTTTTGGCACTCCTAATTGTTTTTTCTTTTTTAACCGCTAAAAGGTTGGGAATTAATTTTGGACAACTAGAACTTCAGATTTTTGATGAACTTAAAACAATACAGGAAGGAAACGATGGTCAGTTGGACGAAGAGGACATCAAAGCTTTCAAGTCTTATTTGGAAATGAAGAGGTGACAAATGTGAGCAACTCTGTGCGAACAAGAGCTATAGTTGAAGGAGCATTAATGGCGGGCTTAACGGCTATTCTAGCATTAGTAGGAATTTATTTGCCCTTTGTTAGGATTTTTACCGATTTAATCTGGACTATTCCCGTAGTATTAGTAACAGTGAGACATGGAGTTTCTACCGGACTTATGACTATAATAGTTGCGGGTTTACTAATTTTTTCCCTCTCCAGCCCTGTTGAAGCAGTCATCTTAATTATCCAGTTTGGAGGGTTAGCCTTAATTTACGGATATGGCTTTCGTAAACAGCTTAAACCGGGGCTAACACTTTTAATGGGGGCAGGGACCGCGGTAATATCCATATTGCTTGTCTTTAGCATATCCTTATTAATTTTTGGTGTGGATATTCTTAACTTTGCAGAACATCTTAAAGCCAGTATCGAGCCTACAATTCTGCTTTATGAAAAATTAGGTTTCTTTGAAAAATATGCAGCTCAAGGTTTTAATGAACAAATGGCTAGAGAAATGTTAAAAGGATTTATTCAATTAATTTCTCTTGTTATTCCGGCCTTAATTGCTATTTATGGATTAACTTCTGCCTTTTTGAATTATTTTGTAGCCCAGAAGATCTTAGTGAAAATGAAGATCCCCGTACCGGTGCTACCGCCTATCATCTATTGGCGTTTACCGTGGTGGACTGTATATGGATTTATTCTAGGTTTTGGGCTGAAATTAGCAGGCGCTTACTTTAATAACTTGAGTTTTGCTACTATAGGGTTAAATATTATGTTAATTTATTGGCCCGTTTTATTTATTTTGGGAGTAGCTGTTCTAAGATGGTTTATGCATAAGTATTTAAAGGGTGCGTTTATTTACCGTTTATTACTTTTATTAACGGTCATCTTGTTTTTTCAATATGCCATCTGGGTTATAGCCAGTATTGGTTTAGCTGATTTATTATTTAATTATCGCAAGCTACCGGGGGAAAGCTAAGATAATAAGCAGAAACGGTCATTTTGTTTGTAGGTGGTGCCTGAATATGCATAGCTGGTTATTGAAAGCATTTTTAGGAAAGAAAAAAATATCCCAACTAGACCCCTTTTCTAAACCCATCCAAGAGATAATTCTGGATAATTTATCTTACGGTGTTATTTTACTAGGAAGTGATGGGGGTGTTATTTGGTTTAATGATTATGTATATAAAATATTAGGTGATAAAATAAAAAAGGATATTAAAATAGACCGTCTCGTACCCGGGTTTAATTTTAAAGAAATAAGGGGTAGAGAAGAGCATACCCAATTTATTTATGATATAAGGAAAATATACCTTATTACTTCTAAGCAATTTCGTGATGGCGACAAGATTTGTTATATTTTAACCTATGAAGAAATAACTAAGCAGTTTCAGTTTTTCAAAAAGACCTTAGGAAATTATGGAGTAATCGCTTTAATTCAAATAGATAATTTAAGAGAAGTAATAAAAACCGTAGCAGAAGAAGAAAAACCCTACCTGTTAGGGGCAGTGGAAAAGACCCTTTCCGATTGGATTAATAGTATCGAAGGATATTTAAAACAAACCAGTGAAGGGCAATATCTTGCTGTGATACCCGAAATAGCTTTTAAATATGAAGAGAAAAAGAGATTTTCTATTCTGGAAAAAATGCGGAGTGTTAATTTAGGAAATAGTATGCCCTTAACAGTCAGTATAGGTATAGGGATTGAAGAAGAAAATCTCAATGAACTGGGAGCGTTGGCTCAAAATGCTTTAGAATTAGCCTTAGAACGGGGGGGCGATCAAGCAGTTGTTAAGTCCCCGGAAAAAACATGGTTTTTTGGCGGCAAATCAGCAGCTTTGGAAAAAAGAACAAAAGTTAAAGTTAGAGTAACGGCTAATGCTCTACTGGATATGATTCTTCAAGCTTCACAGGTTATAGTGATGGGACATGATATGGCAGATTATGATAGCTTGGGAGCTTGCATGGGCATGGCTAAAGCTGTTAAGGATTTAGGCAAAGGAGTATGGGTTATTATTGATAGATATAACCCTACCACCTTAGAGTTTTTAAAAATGCTGGAAGGTGAAGCTGAACCAGAGCTTTTTTTGAAACCTGGAGAAGGTTCGGCTAAAATAGATGATAAAACATTATTAATTATTGTAGATACCCATAAGCCTTCTTTATTAGCAGATCCTACCCTGTTGGATAAAGCTAAGCAGATAGCTGTAATCGATCATCATCGCAGAGGAGAGGAACATATACCCCATGCTCAGTTAGTTTACATAGAGTCCTATGCTTCCTCTTCTTGTGAATTAGTAACAGAGCTTCTGCAATATTTTGGTGATAAAGTTGAGATAAGTAAATTAGAAGCTACTTTACTTTTGGCAGGTATTATTATTGATACCAAACATTTTATGTTCCAAACGGGTGTTAGAACTTTTGAAGCGGCTTCCTATTTGCGCAGCTTAGGAGCAGATTCCTCTTTTGTTCAAGAAATCATGAGGGATGATTTTGCTACAGTAATGAAAAAAGCAGAGGTAATAAAAAGTGCTAAGCTTCTTTTTGGTAAGATAGCTTTAGCCGTAAGTCAGGAAGAGTCCCCGGAAGCCCAGCTCTTAGCAGCCAAGACTGCAGATGCTATGTTGAATATTGCAGGGGTAAAAGCTTCTTTTGTACTGTGGCCCTATAAAGTAGGAATAGCTGTCAGTGGACGTTCTAATGGTGATATAAATGTGCAAACTATCCTGGAAAAGTTGGGGGGAGGCGGCCATTTAACTAGTGCCGCCGCTCAGGCAACAGGTTCCTTGGATGATACAAAACAGAAATTAATAGAAATATTGGAAGAAGAATTCAGTGAGGAGGTCTGATCATGAAAGTTATTTTAAACAAGGACGTGAAAGGTACAGGGAAAAAAGGTAGTGTTATTAATGTAGCGGAAGGTTATGCCAGAAATTATCTTATTCCTAAAGGAATAGCAGTGGAAGCAACAACAGCGAATATAGAGAATTTACAGCGAAAACAAGCTGCTCTGGAAAAACAAAAAGCAGAAGAAGTGCAGCAAGCTAAAGACCTGTGTGCAAAATTAAATAAAATAGCCTTAACTATCCCGGTAAAAACCGGAGAAGGTGGACGTCTTTTTGGCTCCATCAACTCTAAGGATATTGGAGACGCCTTAGAAAAAGAACAGCATATAAATATAGATAAAAGAAAAATTGAGTTAAAAAATCCTATTAAAAGCTTAGGAGATTATCAAGTTAGTATTAAGTTACATCCTGAAGTTGTAGCAAATATTGATGTAAAAGTAGTAGCAGCCGAGTGAGAAAGGGGAAATTACCTTTATAATGTGTAAGGAATTAAATGCTGAGGCCATGATTAATGATCAAGAGTTGTTAGCTAAAATAGATCAAAATACTGTAATTAAGCAGCAAATTGATGGGCTGATTGAGTTAGTATCAGAAATATTGGGCCCCGATAAATTGGTGCTTAGAGCTACACGCCTGGGAGCTTTAAACTTGGTGCGATCTGAGGAGTTAACAGATAGAGCTTTGGCGTTAAAAAAGATCATCTATGAGGATCCTACCATGGTATTGACAGAAGATGATGAGGATATCTCTAGATTGGTTGAAACCATGGAAGAGAAAGTTGCTGAATTACTTACTAAACGTACTTTAGAAGAAAAAATAGAACAAAAGGTGGCTAAGAAAGTACAGGAACGTCATGAAGAATATTATAATGAAATGAAACTTCAGATTCTTAATGAATGTAATCCTAATCCTGAAAATGCCCAGACGTTAAAACGGCTGGCATCTCTGGAAAAATTAAATGAAGCGGGTTTATCTAATACGGCCCTAGAAATATTACGTCCCCAAACTTTAACAGAAATTATTGGACAAGAACGGGGAGTAAAGTCCTTATTAGCTAAAATGGCCAGCCCTTATCCTCAGCATATTTTACTGTATGGACCGCCCGGTGTAGGAAAAACAAGCGCTGCCCGTCTTGTTTTACAAGCTGTTAAGGGGAGAAAAAATTCTTCATTTCAAGAAGATGCACCTTTTGTCGAGGTGGATGGAACTACCTTGAGATGGGATCCTCGCGATGTTACTAATCCTCTTATCGGGTCTGTTCATGACCCCATTTATCAGGGAGCTCGGAGAGATTTTGCCGATACAGGAATTCCTGAGCCTAAAACCGGTTTAGTAACAGAAGCCCATGGTGGTGTATTGTTTATTGATGAAATAGGGGAAATGGATCCCCTCTTACAAAATAAATTACTGAAAGTCTTAGAAGATAAACGGGTTTACTTTGATTCAGCCTACTATGATCCTGATGATCCTCAGGTTCCTAAGTATATTAAAAAGATCTTTGAGGAAGGTGTACCGGCAGATTTTATTTTAATTGGGGCAACAACCAGAAGTCCTCAAGAAATTAATCCTGCCATACGTTCCCGTTGTGTAGAAGTGTACTTTGAGCCCTTAACACCTGCTAATATAGAAATAATTATTAGAAATGCTGCAATTAAGCTAGGGGTGAGCTTGGAAGAAGGGGCAGAACAATTAATTAGTGAATATACCATAGAAGGGCGTAAAGCAAATAATATCTTAGCTGATGCCTATGGTTTGGCGCTACACCAAAGTAATGCAGAAAAAGGTGACGAAACAGTACAAATTAAAATAACAAAAGAAAATATTAAAGAAGTTATTAAATTAGCCAGAATATCCCCTTATGTAACTATTAAAAGTTCTGAACAGGCCCAAATTGGGCGTAGTTTAGGACTGGGGGTGGCGGGTTTCTTAGGATCTATTTTGGAAATAGAAGCGGTAGCCTTTAAAGCTTCCCAAGAGAAAAAGGGTAAAATTCGTTTTAATGATACTGCCGGTTCCATGGCGAAAGATTCAGTATTTAATGCCTCTTCAGTATTGAGAAAAATAAGTGGTGAAGATTTATTGAACTATGATTTACATGTAAATGTTATTGGAGGGGGAAATATTGATGGACCCTCTGCAGGAGTTGCTATATTTTTAGCAATATATAGTGCCGTTACCGGCAGGGCCTTACGCCAAAACTTTGCTGTTACTGGAGAGCTATCAATTCAAGGAAGAATTAAGCCCGTAGGTGGAATATTTGAAAAAATATATGGTGCAAAACAAGCGGGAATGAAAAAGGTTTTAATCCCTCAAGAAAATCAAGGGGATATACCCCCTAATTTACAAGGTATCGAAGTAGTTTTAATAAATGATATAAATGAAGCCTTGACTCAACTTTTGGCAGATAACGACAGATAGTAAATATACTTAAGCAGGGATGAGTGAATTCATGAGCAGTTTATTAGAAAAAATGCCTCCCTATAATCTGGAAGCGGAGCAAGCAGTACTGGGATCTATGATGATAGATCGAGAGGCTGTTTATGCTGCTATGGAGATCTTATTGCCGGAGGATTTCTATAAAGAGGCCCATCAAATTGTTTATAACACAATTTTAAATTTAAACACTAGGGGAGAACCTATAGATATGATCACGCTGACGGAAGAATTGCGTCAGCAAGGAGATCTAGAAAAAATAGGTGGTATAGGTTATATAGCTGCCATTGCTAATACAGTTCCTACAGCTGCTAACACCCCTTATTATGCCAATATTGTTAAAGAAAAAGCTATTCTACGCAGTTTAATTAATGTTTCTACCACAATTGCCAACCTATGCTATGAGGATCAGCAAGATACAAACGAACTTTTGGATAAATCTGAGAAAATGATCATGGAAGTAGCGGAACAACGCTCTGCCAGTAGTATTGTTCCGTTTAAACAGGCTCTAAGTGATACCTTGGAAAAGATAGAGCTTCTCTCTAAAAAGAAAGGGACTATTACCGGAGTTCCTTCTTTTTACACAGATTTAGATAGTATGACTTCAGGATGGCAGCAGTCTGATTTAATAATCTTAGCAGCGCGACCAGCCATGGGTAAAACATCATTCGGTTTAAACGTAGCCCAGAATGCTGCTACTAAAGGAAATACTCCCGTAGCTATTTTTAGTCTGGAAATGTCTAGAGAACAGCTGGTTCAACGTCTTTTGAGTTCAGAGGCTATGATTGATCAGCATAAGCTTCGTACCGGAAGATTGCAAGATGAAGATTGGATTCGCTTAACTAAGGCTGTGCAGCCCCTTTCTACAGCCCAGATATATATAGACGACACTCCCGCCATATCAGTTTTAGAGTTGCGGGCTAAGGCCAGACGCCTCAAGGCAGAAAAGGGGTTAGGATTAATAATTATCGATTATTTACAACTTATGCAGTTAGGCAAGAGAAATGAGAGCCGTCAACAGGAGATATCAGAAATATCCCGATCTTTAAAAGCCCTGGCCAGAGAGCTGGATGTACCTATAATAGCCCTATCCCAGCTATCTCGTGCCGTTGAACAGACCCAGGATAAGAGACCTGCTTTGAGCCATTTGCGTGAATCAGGAGCATTAGAGCAGGATGCTGATTTAGTAATGTTTATCTACCGGGAAGAATATTATTATCCTGACTCGGACAAACCGGGAATTGCGGAGCTTATCATAGCTAAGCACAGGAATGGACCTACTGGTATGGTAGAATTAGGCTTTATTAAGGAATTCACGAAATTTGTTAGTATTGACCGCCAGCATACAGCAGATTAAAGGATAAAAGGCGAATATTAAATAAAAATTAACAGAATACATTCGTGTTTTACCTTGACATTGACAAACACCCTTGATAAAATGGTAGTGCTGTAATAGGTATAAAAATAACTCAGGTAGCCCAGCCTATTTGGGTTATTTTTGTGTGTAAAGAAACTTGTTAAAATACAAGTGAACTCTCTATACCACAGCAAGGAGGGAAGTTAATGAAAAAGCAATATGATGTAATCATAATTGGTGCAGGTCCGGCAGGAATTTTTGCGGCTTTGGAACTTGTCAACTTAAATAAAGATTTAAAGATCTTAATGGTTGATAAAGGAAGGCATATTGATGAAAGAAAATGTATGATCCCCTCTGTGGGACATTGTGTGCGATGCCAACCATGTTCTATTATGAGCGGATGGGCTGGAGCCGGTGCCTTCAGTGATGGTAAAATTTCACTCTCCCCAGATGTAGGAGGACGCTTAACAGATTATATAAATAAGGAAAAAGTACAGTCCTTTATTGATTATGCTGATAGCATATACTTGCGTTTTGGTGCTCAAGAAGAAGTACATGGTTTAAATTCTAAAACAGTAGACGATATTATGTATGAGGCATCACGCTATAACATACAACTTATACCTTGCCCAGTGCGTCATTTAGGAACTGAACTGAGTTTTGAAGTATTGCGCAGGATGTTTTATTATTTGACTAAAGAGACAAACACAGAATTTTATCCTTTAACGGCAGTTGTAGATATTGTGACAGAAAATGATACTGTTAAAGGAGTTACTATTTTAGATAAAAATAATGAAGAAGTAGAAATTAATGCTCCCTATGTTATTGCCGCTCCGGGAAGAGGTGGCGCTGAGTGGCTCGTTCAGCAAGCTAAAAAGCTTAAGTTAAAAACAGAGAATAATGAAGTTGATATTGGAGTGAGGGTAGAAGTTCCCAATTCTATTATGGACCATCTCACTCGGGAACTTTATGAAGCAAAACTGGTATATTACGGTGATACTTTTGAAAATAAAGTGCGCTCTTTCTGTATGAACCCTGGAGGTATTGTATCAGAAGAAAATTATGATGGAGATATAGCTGTAGTAAATGGTCATAGCTATGCTGATCCCAAACTAAAAACCTTTAATACTAACTTTGCTTTATTGGTATCAACCCATTTCACAGAACCTTTTAATCAGCCTATAGAATATGGAAAATATATAGCTAAATGTGCTAATATGCTAACTGGTGGCGGTGTCATGGTCCAACGTTTAGGGGACCTATTAAAGGGCCGCAGAACTGATTATAGCCGTCTAAAAAAATCTACTACAATACCAACCTTAAAAAGTGCTGTACCGGGCGATTTAAGCTTTGTTCTTCCCCAGCGTTATTTAGCATCTTTGGTGGAAACCCTCAAGGCTTTTGATAATATCGCACCCGGTCTGTATAGTAAAAATACTTTATTATATGGAGTGGAAGTGAAATTTTACTCATCAAAACTTAGAGTAAGGGAAAACTTAGAGACAGAAGTAAAAGGACTCTACACTATAGGAGATGGAGCAGGAATTACTAGAGGATTAATGCAAGCTTCAGTTACAGGAATTATGGTAGCCCGAGATATTATTAAACAATAGAAAAGTTTAAACTAAAGTAGAGCAGGGGGTATATAATATGCCGGCAGTTGTTGTGATTGGTAGTCAATGGGGAGACGAAGGGAAAGGCAAGATAACAGATTTCCTAGCGGAAAGAGCTGATATGGTTATCCGCTATCAAGGTGGTAACAATGCAGGTCATACAGTTGTGGTAGGTGATAAAGAATTTAAATTGCACTTGATACCATCAGGAATTCTCTATCCGGGAACAACGTGTGTGATAGGAAATGGAGTTGTTGTAAATCCTGAAGTAGTTATTAAAGAGTTAGATTATCTAGAAAAGGAAGGAATAAATACTGATAATCTAAGAATTAGTCACAGAGCCCATTTGATCATGCCTTATCATATCCGAATGGATGAGCTGGAAGAGGAACGTAAAGGACCCAACAAAATTGGAACAACTCGCAAAGGTATTGGCCCTGCGTATATGGATAAGGTATCTCGCGTAGGGATACGGATGATAGATTTACTGGATGAAGATGAATTTGCAGTTCTTTTGAAAAGGAACTTACAAGAAAAAAATAAAGTATTTGAACAAATATATGGCGTTAAAGGTTTTGAGTTTAAAGAAGTTTTTGAGCAGTATCGTAACTATGCAGCAAAGATCAAGAAATATATAACCGACACTTCTGTAAATATCCATGAATTTCTTTCACAGCAGAAAAATGTACTCTTTGAAGGGGCTCAGGGAACCCTTTTGGATAATGACCACGGAACTTACCCTTATGTTACTAGTTCCCATCCTATAGCCGGCGCAGCTTGCCTGGGAGCCGGTGTTGGTCCTACAGAAATAGGTAAGGTCATAGGAATAATGAAAGCCTATACAACCAGGGTAGGAGAAGGTCCTTTTCCTACAGAGCTTTTAGGTGCTGAAGGGGATCTCATTAGAACACAAGGAAATGAATTTGGTACGACAACGGGAAGACCGCGTCGCTGTGGTTGGCTTGATTTAGTTGTATTACGTTATGCTGCACGTGTAAATGGATTAGATTACTTAGCTATAACCAAACTTGATGTGCTTGATCAATTGGAAAAAATACAAGTATGTACAGCTTATGAGTATCAGGGTAAAATCTTGCAGGAGTTTCCGGCCAGCTTGAAAGTATTAGCCCAGTGTAAACCTATCTATGAAGAATTCCAGGGGTGGATGACAGATACTACGGACATCTCCGAGTACAGTGATCTACCACAACAAGCACGAACATATATAGAAACAGTTTCTGAAATGATTAATGTTAAGCCGGCATTAATAGCCGTAGGTCCCAAAAGAAGTCAAACCATTATTACAGAACAGATTTTCTAGAATACTAAATTCTCGACAATTTCCTTAAATTACTGTTGTTAATGTATTGACAGATTAATTGTTGTGATGTATTATATATATCTGTGAGGCGTTGACCGAACAAGTCAACGCTTATCTTATGAGCCATTAGCTCAGTTGGTAGAGCACCTGACTTTTAATCAGGGTGTCCCGCGTTCGAGTCGCGGATGGCTCACCACTTTCGGCCCCTTGGTCAAGCGGCCTAAGACACCGCCCTTTCACGGCGGTAACACGGGTTCGAATCCCGTAGGGGTCACCATAATATGGGCGATTAGCTCAGCTGGGAGAGCGCCTGCCTTACAAGCAGGATGTCGGCAGTTCGATCCTGTCATCGCCCACCAATATTGTTTCGGAGCTGTGGTGTAGTGGCCTAACATGCCTGCCTGTCACGCAGGAGATCGCGAGTTCGACTCTCGTCAGCTCCGCCACTTTAAATCTTGGTTTATTCCAAGTTTATTTTTTTCTATATTTGCAAAATCATTTTTTAGAGGTATAATATAAGTATAAAATTATCATATAGATATAAAATGGGCGATTAGCTCAGCTGGGAGAGCGCCTGCCTTACAAGCAGGATGTCGGCAGTTCGATCCTGTCATCGCCCACCATTTAATTTGCGGGTGTAGCTCAATGGTAGAGCTCCAGCTTCCCAAGCTGGTGGCGTGGGTTCGATTCCCATCACCCGCTCCAAAAAAGACATATAATCGTTAAAATTGAGTCCTTTAGTACAAGGGCTTTTTGTTATTTCTAGGCATAAATTAAGAATTTATAAAAAACATAATAACAATTATAAACCCGTCAGGCCTTATATCAGGTTTGACGGGTTTTTTGCATTCTATACTCTTATGTAGATTTAAATAAAATTTTACCCAAATGGTGCATTAAATGAGAGGAAATATAAATTTTAATTTGCTAAACTTAATCAAGAAGGAGGTTAAGTTATGAAATGGTTGACTGAGCTGAGTCAAGTAATCGATTATATTGAAAACAATCTAACTGGGGATATTTCCTATGATAAGGCAGCCCAAATCGCCTGTTGTTCTACGTACTATTTCCAGCGTATGTTCTCTTATATTGCAGGGATTCCCTTATCAGAATATATTCGTCGCAGACGTATGACTGCGGCGGCCTTTGAATTGCAAACAAGTGATATAAAGGTGATGGATGTGGGGTTAAAGTACGGCTACGAATCACCAACCTCCTTTAATCCAGCATTTCAAAGCGTTCACGGTGTTTCCCCAACTGCTGCTCGCATGGAGGGGACTCTATTAAACACTTACCCCCGCATTAGTTTTTCTATTAACGTTACAGGAGGAGAGTGTATGAGGTATCGAGTTGAAACAAAAGGCTCTATTAGAACTGTTGGGATCAGAACTACATTACAAGAGAGTACAGAAGAAAATTTCAAAATTGTTCCTGCCTTCTGGGAGACAACATTAAAAAGTAATTTGTTTTCAGAAATTTGCAGATTAAATAATCAAAGCCCTCATGGTATTTTAGGTATTACTGCTTATAAAAATCCTCAAGACATTTATTATTATATCGCAGCAGCTACAGCTGAACCTGTACCGCAAGGAATGGTGGAATTAAATATACCGGCAGCTACTTGGGTTATTTTTGAATCTGATGGACATTTTCAAGAATCCATTCAGACAATATTTAAACGATTTCTTACAGAATGGCTTCCCTTTTCGGGATTTGAGTACGCCGAATTACCGGATATAGAAATATATCCTATAAATGATCCCCCCTTAAAAGGTGGACATTCCGAAGTCTGGATTGCTGTTAAGAAAGCAATATAATACAGGAATATTAAGGAGGGTCACCTGTGAATTACGTAATTGAAATTAAGAATATTGAGCCCATCAGAGCAGCTACCATGCGCTACAAAGGAATTGTAACCGAAGCAGGAAAAGTGTTTCCTAATGTGTTTAAAGCGATAAAGGGAAAAGCTAATGGAGCACCTTTTATCTGCTACTATACAATGAATAATGAGACCAAGACAGGTGAAATGGAATTATGTGTTCCTACCGCTGAAGACCCGAAGGGTAATGGTGTTACGGTAAAAGATATGCCTCGGATAAAAGCTATTTGTCTTACCCACGTTGGGCCTTATGAGACTATGCAGTATGCCTACGAGGCCATAGATCGCTTTGCTCAGGAAAATAAGCTGACCTTACAGTCTCCGTTTCGGGAAGTCTTCATCAAAGGGCCGGGAATGCTAATAAAAGGAAATCCTGAGAAGTATATTACGGAAATTATGTTCCCATTGAAAGAGGGGCAAAAAAATGATGGCAATTGAAGTTGAGAAATTGGTTAAACAGTACAAGAATGGTGTCAGAGCCTTAGATGAGCTGAGTTTACAAGTAAATAGGGGAGAAATCTTTTCTTTACTAGGGCCAAACGGTGCAGGAAAATCTTCCCTGATTAACATTCTTACCACCTTTTATAAACCAACATCCGGGAAAGTAATTATGCTGGGTAAAGATTTATGCCAGGAGCCTGCGTGGGTCCGCAAACAAATAGCCTGTGTTGCTCAGCGCGTTTCTATTGATGAGCACTTATCTCTTATGGAAAATATGATATTTCAAAGCAGATTGTATAAAGTCGAGCCCCAGGTAGCAAAAAAAAGAATAAGTTCTTTACTTGATAGTTTCGAACTTTCCGGATATCAAAAATACCCTACGGCCTCCTATTCAGGTGGTATAAAACGGAGACTGGATATTGCCATGAATATGGTTTCCTCCCCTAAGATTTTGTTTTTAGATGAACCCACAGTAGGCATGGATGTGGAGTCGCGGAAAGCCATGTGGAAAGTGCTGCGTAAAATTCGGGATGAATTTAGCACAACCATTTTACTTACTACACATTATCTTGAGGAAGCTGATCAGTTAAGTGATACCATCTGTATTATGAAAGAGGGAAAGGAATTAGCTCAGGGGACACCTAGCAATTTACGTAGTTTTATCAGGCAAAACATGCTTCGTATCGTATTTTCAAATGCTGATGAAACAAAAAAATATAAAAATACTCTTGAGAATACTGGGCTTATAAAGTTTGCGAATGTACGGGGCAACTCAGCTTTTGCAGGTGTGGATGATAGCAGAACTGCTTTTACAGCTGTAAATAAGTGGCTCTTGGATCATCAGGTAGAATTTGACGCAATCGAAATTGTAGAACCTAGTATAGAAGATGTCTTTTTGGCTTTAACAGCTTCAGGAAATAAGAGAAGGGAGGAATGGGTATGCTGAATATTTTGTGGCGAAATATGAAGTGGCGTTTCCAAAATCCCCTTTCTATTGCGGTTACAATATTGCAACCCCTTCTTTGGCTGATTCTCTATAGCTCTGTAGCAGGGCAGACCATGCAAAACATGGGAATCGGCAATTATACAGCTTTTATTTTGCCCGGAATTATAGTGCTAGTAACTTTTTCTGCTTGCAGTAGTGGAGGAATAATCAATTTTATTATGAAATCCAGCGGCAGTTTTTATCGAGTTCTAATCTCTCCTATAAGCCGGAATTCTATAGTGCTGGGGCAAATGCTGGAGGCAATAGTAGTTTCTTTTATAGAAGTGATAATTTTATGCGTCATAGCTCTTTTTTTCTCAGTAAAGGTGGCATCAGGACTTAGCAGTATCGCGCTCATGATACTATTGATCTTTATGACAGCGTTTTTCTTGTCTGGCCTCGCTTATTCCATTAGTCTGTTTCTACCCAATGAAGTGATTTATGAGACAATCATGACGGCCATTGTGTTGCCCCTCTTTTTTTTGAGTTCAGCTCTTTTTCCTACAGAAAATTTATTGGGAGGATTGAAGGTGGCCGTGATGCTAAATCCCTTTACACATATTATTAATGCTCTACGTAGTTTGATCTTGGGAGAGCCTATACTCTTGGGGGATATCCTGGGTGTTATTGTGTTATTCACTGTTTTGTGTTGTGGTAGCTATGCTTTGGCCATATGGAGACTCCAAAAAGAAACTGCTTACTAATCGTGAGTTTCACACTTATTCTAACCTGGTAAAAAACCCTCATTATATCAAACTTATTTTTGATGTGATGAGGGCTTATTTATTTTAAATTTTTACAAAAAATTATAATATATTAAAAATTATGGAGAAATAATGTATAATATAGGATATAAGTACTAAAATCTATATAATATACCATGGGTTACCATAAAAGTTTTATAAGTAAGGGGAGGGTACAATATCAATGAGGGGATGGGATGCTGGTGGATAGTATTGGCAGAAGATTAGCTGTATACTTTGTTATTATTTTATTAATTATTTGCAGTAGTCTTGGTTATATGGGCTATTATCAAGCAGCAGAAGCCTTAAAAAGCACTACAAATGTTCAACTAATGGCCCTGGCACAAAAGAGTGCAGATATAGTTAAAGCCACGTTACAAGGGCAGCTGAGTGCCTTGGAAGTTGTAGCGGATAGGGACCGCATTATAGATAGCAATATTTCTTGGGCCGATAAACTTGCAATTCTAAAAAGTGAAGTTAAGCGTAGTGGACATGTTAGAATGGGAATAGTAGATTTAAATGGGGACTTGACTTGTAGTGATGGAAAAACAGCAAATATTAAGAATAGGCAGTATTTTAACGATTTATTGGCAGGTAACAGGTTTGTTTCTGAGCCTATGATAAGCAGAGTAGATGGCACATGGGTTCTGGTTTATGCAGTACCTATTAAAGATCAAGGGAGAGTAGTGGGGGGATTATTAGCAGAGCGTGAGGGAAATAGTCTCAGTACAATAACTAATAATATTAAATATGGGGAAACCGGATATTGTTTTATGATTAATAAAGAGGGAGTTACAATAGCCCATAAAATTAAGCAAAATGTAACCTCCAGAGAGAATGTTATCACAAAAAGTGATAATAATCCCGATTTAAGTTCATTAGCTGAAATTGAAAAACAGATGATAACGGGAAAAAGTGATGCAGGAGAATACATGTACAATGATACTAAAAGAAATATAGGGTATGCACCTGTGAGAGGTACTGACTGGAGTATAGGTGTTACAGTAGATCAAACTGAAGTATTAGCGGGCTTAAGTAGCTTACAGAAAAATATGTTCATAGTTAGTTTAATATTTATTCTTTTGGGTGGTAGTATTTCGATACGGATAGGTAATAAATTAAAAAAACAGTTGCAAGAGCAGACAGCAATGATGGAAAGAATGGCTGAAGGAGACTGGAATATTCAGGTGCCCCAACAGTTCCTCAAATTAAAAGATGAAGTGGGAGTGCTATCACGGGCCTGTGATAAGATGATTAAGAATATGCGTCAAGCAGTACAGAATATTATGAATGCAACACAAAAGTTAGCAGTTTCCAGTCAAGAATTAACAGTAACTAGTCAAAATGCTACTAATAGTATGGAGAATATTACTTATTCTACTGGAGAAATATCTGCCGGTTTGGAAGAAGTTTCAGCTTCAGCCCAGGAGATAAGTGCTTCCAGTGAACAAATGAACTCAGCAGTTAATACATTAAGTACTGAAATGCAGGAAAAAAGTAGTAGGGCTAAAACTGTGGAAATTAAAGCCCAAGAAATGCATGATCAAGTTGAAAAAGCCCAAAAATCAGCTAAAAATGTTTACATAGGTTTACAAGGGAAAATGGAAGCGGCCCTAGACAAAGCCAAGATCGTCGATGAAATATCCAATATGACCGATATGATAGCGGACATAGCTGCTCAAACCAATCTATTGGCTCTAAATGCAGCTATAGAAGCTGCACGGGCAGGAGACCAAGGGAGAGGGTTTGCTGTAGTAGCAGAGGAGATTAGACAGCTGGCAGAGGAGTCTAGTAGTACAGTAGTAAAAATTCAAAACCTGACTCAGGAAGTGCAAGGGGCTATGAAGGACTTAAATGAAGACATTACAGAACTGTTGAAATATGTTAATAATGATGTGGATAGAGACTATCAGATGTTCACAGATCTTGCTGACAAGTATAAAGAAGATGCTACAGTGTTTTTCTCCTCTACCCAAGAAGCAGCAGAAAAGGGAAATGTGATTTTACAGGGAGTCTCTGAAGTAAGTCGAGCTATTGGAGAAGTTACCGCTAGTATCAATCAAAGCGCAGAGGGAGCCCAACAAATAACTAGTGGCACTAATAGTACTAGTAAGGCGCTATTTAAAGTTAATGAAACTGCGGAAGAGTTAACAGAAATGGCAGAAAAATTGAAAGAAGCAATTAGTTACTTCAGAGTTTGAAAGTAAGATATATAAAGAAAAAAGGGAGTGTTGCAAAACTACTTTTAAAGTAGTTAGCAGCCCTCCTTTTTTCTATATAAAATAAATAAAACACCAGAGTATTTAAGAAAAAACTTTTGGTGTTTTTTGATTGCTGATTTTAGGCATAGTTTAATAA
>JAHDSB010000076.1 GCA_018433015.1 Clostridia bacterium
GCGGAACACAGCCAGCGCATTGTTCATTTCCGGGATGGCGCTTTAGTAAAGGACGAAGCGGTGTCCATTTCTCTTTCTGCTAAACAATTATTAGCAGAAATGCCGGAAAGTTCGGAGGTGTAGGGTGTGGAGATTGTAGAAAGTATTAAATCAGCTTTGGAAAGTATTTGGGTAAATAAGATGAGATCAGCGTTGACCATGCTGGGAATAATAATTGGTGTGGCCGCCGTTATTGCCGTAGTAGCTATTGGTCAAGGCGGAAGGGCGGCTATTAATCAAACCCTGGAAAGTATGGGTAATAACCTTTTTGATGTGTATCCCTCCAGCAGTGTAGCGGAAACACCATTGACCGGGAGAGATATGATTACCTTAGAAGATGTAGAATCTGTACGCACCATGATCCCCGCTGTTAAAGCAGTTTCAGCGGAGAGCTATTCTTCCATGTTAACTCAATATGGTAAAGAGAAACAGAAAACAGCAATTATCGGCTGTGAGTCAGATTACAATCAAATTAGAAATTTGAAACTGGTAGAAGGTCGTTTCTTTGAGGAACACGAGGATAAAAGCAAGCGTAAGGTGATGGTAATTAATGAAGAATTAGCAAAAGCATATTTTCCTGAGGGAGAAGTCCTGGGAAAACAAATTTATGTTATGAATACACCCTTTACTGTTATTGGTGTGGTTAAAAATAATGATATGGCAGCGCTGGGAGGAGAGCCTTCAAAAGATGCCATGATTCCTATTCGTACTTCCCAAACTTTCTCTATGGGAATGTGGATTGAAATAATGGGTCAGGCCCAAAGCAAAGAAGAAGTTCAAGAGGCTATGGATCAGACTGTTAAGCTACTGCACCAGCGGCACCACAGTGAAAGTAGATACAGAGGATATAGTTTGGATCAGGAGATAGATCAAACTAATGATATTTTAGGTGTGGTAGCTTTGATTATTGGTTTGATTGCGGGAATTTCCCTCTTGGTAGGCGGGATTGGTGTTATGAATATCATGCTGGTTTCGGTAACGGAACGTACAAGGGAAATCGGAATTCGTATGGCCCTGGGGGCGACGCGAAAGGATATTTTAATCCAGTTTTTAATAGAAGCCGTAGTTATCTGTCTGGTAGGGGGAACCTTGGGTACCTTGGTGGGAGCAGGGGGAGCCATGATAGTAGCCTTCATTGCTCATTGGCCTCCCTTAATAGATCCCAGAACAATCTTGATTGCCTTTGGTTTTTCTGCTACCATCGGGATATTTTTTGGTCTTTACCCCGCTAACAAGGCTGCTAAGATGGATCCTATTACAGCTTTGCGTTATGAATAATATTTTTGTACCAGTAGCATAGAAATAAAATAACTGATATAATAAAATCAGTGTATTTATAAGGAGGTGTGATACTCACATCTTGAAGATGAGGGTATTTGCTAGTATGTTAACTGGAAAACAGAGAAGGTATTTGCGGGCTATGGGTACAGGAATCGACCCCATTATCTTTATTGGCAAGGCTGGTTGGGGAGATACTCTCTTAAATCAGTTGGAAGACGCTTTAGAAGCGCGGGAACTCGTAAAGATACGTGTTATTCCTAATGCACCTGTGGAACCTAAGGAGATTGCTCCACAACTCGCAGCGGAAGTTAAGGCAGAATTAGTGCAGATCATTGGAAGGAACATTTTAATATATCGTCGTTCTTTAAAAAAACCTTCTATTGAGCTTCCCAGGTAAGTACTAAAAGGCATGTATTCATCGGTGAGGATGTTCTGTTAATCCTCACTGATGGTTAGGTGAACTATAGGGAGTGTTACGTCCGCACTCCTCTTATATATTAGAACATATGGGAGCTAACTTATCGATTCGTTGGTTTAGTTGAACCAGTGTATAGCTACGGACAGTTATACCGGGATAAAGGTGATAAAAATGGAAGATAAAAGATGTGAACTTTTAACTAGAGCTCACCGTGTGGTAGTTAAAGTAGGTACCAGTACTTTAACTCATGCCACCGGTAAGCTCGATTTGTTTCAAATAGAACGTCTTGTGCGGGAGCTGGCAGACCTAAAGCATCAGGATTTAGAAGTGATTTTGGTATCTTCAGGTGCTGTAGGGGCAGGTATGGGGCGTATGGGCCTGAAACAAAAACCCAAAGCCATGCCGGCCAAGCAGGCCTTAGCTGCTATCGGGCAAGGATTGTTGATGCATACCTATGAGAAGTTGTTTTGCGAATATGGGGAAGTAGTAGCCCAGGTCCTCCTGACTAAAGAGGATATCAGTAATAGAGGTCGCTATCTTAATGCCCGCAATACGCTGATAACTCTCGTAAAACAAGGAGTTATACCTATTATTAATGAAAATGATACGGTGGCCGTGGAGGAAATCAAGTTTGGTGATAATGATACCCTAGCGGCCTTAGTAGCAGGGTTGGTAGATGCAGATTTACTGATACTGCTATCAGATATTGAAGGACTTTACACGGCAGATCCTCGTAAGGATGCTGCAGCTCAATTGATTAGACGGGTGGATGAAATCACTCCGAAGATAGAAGCCCTGGCCGGAGATCCGGGGACAAAGCTGGGAAGCGGTGGAATGACTACGAAGATTCAAGCTGCTAAGATTTCCTATAGTTTTGGTATACCTATGATTGTAACTGACGGTTCCCGCAGCAATGTGTTGCGAGAGATTATCGGGGGAGATTATCCCGGTACTCTTTTTGTTCCCCGGGACCATCGCATCAATTCTCGTAAGGGTTGGATAGCCTTTGCTTCCAAAACTAATGGGACTTTATGGTTGGATCAGGGAGCAGAAAAAGCTATAGTAGAGAAAGGCAAGAGCCTTTTGCCTAGCGGTATTCTTAAAGTTGAGGGCAGTTTTCGCCGGGGGTGTGTAGTTAGCCTTAAGGGACAGTCGGGTGAACTGGCCCGTGGTATTGTAAATTACAGCTCGGAAGATATTGAAAAGATCAAGGGATGCCAGAGCAAGGAAATCTTGGAGATCCTAGGTTATAAAGATGATGATGCAGTGATACACCGTGATAATTTAACATTGAGA
>JAHDSB010000179.1 GCA_018433015.1 Clostridia bacterium
AATGGCTACTAATGTATTTGTTAAAATAGGAGCGCCGGAAAATGACTTGCGCCAACCCTTATTTGGGTTGTATGCTTTACCCTTTGGAATTCTTGCTACAATAATGGCCAAGTTGTTATTCTTCTTGCCCCATTCCTATCCCATAAGTTTAGCAGTTATACATGTACTATTGTTAAATATAGTCTTAATCTGTAGTGCTAGAATGTTGAATATAAAAGCAGGCTCTAAAGTGTTATTCTTATTAATGTGCGTCAGTAGTTATCCTTTTTTACTGTTCGCCGTAAATATGGAACAATACGTTTTCCCGGTATTTTGGTTAATTACATTTATTTATGTTTATATCACCGATAAGAAATATAAGGATGTTTTGTATATAGGAGCTACAGGTTCTATGTTAACTTCCGGTGTCTGGTTTGTATTATTATCTAAAAGTAATAGTTTGCTAGAGCGTATTAAAGAAATTTTTCTAGTAGCTGTTAAATTTTTTATACCTGTTACTATATTTGGGCAATTACCTCATTTTCTGGCTTTACAAGAAACAATCATCAGGTATACCAGATTTACAGGAGCAGCGTTAACTTTACAAGATAAGCTTATTCAGTACAGCAACTTTGTTGCTAATTGTTTTATTAGGCCTATTGGGTTGGTAGTTACAACAACAGAACATATCTCCTATCAGCTTGATCCCCTTAGTACCTTTAATAAACTGGGTATACTCATTGTGGCTCTTGTTGTGGTGGGCTTTATCTTAAACTATAAAGAAAAGTTTGCCCAGATTTGTTTTGCTTGGGTCCTTTATTCCTTTGCTTTATTGTGTGTGGTGGGATGGGGAACTAAAGAAAACGGATTAATCTTATATACCTTATACTTTTTTTGGGCTTTTATATCTTTGATATTTTTAGCTTTGGAAAAGGTATTTGAAAGGACGCCAAAATTAAAAAAGGCAGCATTTATCTTAATTATTGCGGCAATTTTTGTTATAAATGTAAGAGGGATGGGGGATTTAATTCAGTTTGGTGCTACCTTCTATCCGGCAATAAAGTAAAACTTCTCTCAGCGGGTTTTTCACCCTGAGTTTAGTGAAACTGTTCTTAGTTGGGATGGTTATACCAGATCTAATAGGGAGAGCAAATATGAAAAAATATTTGAAACTTATGCGTGTTCATCATTATATGAAAAATGGACTAGTTTTTTTGCCCCTTATCTTCAGTGGGCAATTAATATATGGTAATCAGTTGTGGAAAAGTATTTTAGGGTTTTTAGCTTTTAGTTTTGCCGCTTCTATAGTGTATATCATCAATGATATACAAGATGTGGAAAATGATCGGAAACATGAGATTAAAAGTAAGAGGCCCCTGGCTGCAGGAGTTGTTTCCCTTTCAACCGCCTGGAGATTAGCAGGATTCCTGGTCTTACTGGTGATAAGTTTTAATTATTTATCTGTAGGAGCCAACATTAAATCATGGATATATCTTTTATTATATATAATTTTAAATCTTTTCTATAGTTATGGCTTAAAGGACAAGCCTTTAATAGATATTGCTATACTTGTTTCAGGTTTTATTCTGCGGGTCTTATACGGATCTGAAATAATTGATGTTCAAGTATCTAATTGGCTTTATCTTACAATAATTTCTTTATCTTTTTATTTAGGTTTGGGTAAAAGACGAAATGAGATAAAATATCAAGGAAACAGTACCAGGAAAGTTTTGCAGCATTATAACCATGATTTTTTAGACAAGAATATGTATATGTGCCTGGCCATTTCCATTGTGTTTTATTCCTTGTGGTGTGTTGATCCCCGGACAATTGCCAGACTTTCTAATGATATGTTGGTATGGACTGTACCCCTGGTAATGTTGATATGTATGAAATATAGCTTGAATATAGAGGGTGAATCCCAAGGAGATCCTGTTGAGGTAGTATTGGGTGATAAGATCCTAATGGCACTTATTTCAGGATATGGATTATTGATAGTTTTTATTATATATGGGTTCACCTTATAGACCATAACTACAGATCTATTATTAAAGAGGTTTATATGAAGATAAAGGTGTATGATTTTGATAAAACAATATATGATGGCGACAGTACATTAGATTTTTATTTGTATTGTCTGAGGAGATTCCCTAAAATAGTCATTTATTTACCCCGGCAGCTTTATGGGTTTATGCTATATATCCTAGGAAAATATAGTAAGGTCCAATTTAAAGAGGTCTTTTTTTCTTTTGTACAGAGTGTAGATAATATTGATAGTGTAGTGAGGGAATTTTGGCAAAAGAATTCTTGTAAATTAAAGAAGTGGTACGTAAACAAAAACCATGATGATGATGTAATAATCTCTGCTTCCCCAGAATTTTTGTTAGAACCTATCTGTCAGAAGCGGAGGGTTAAACGGTTGATTGCATCTAGGGTTGATAAATATAATGGCAAGTTTACCGGAGATAATTGCTATGGAGAAGAAAAAGTAAAGAGATTAGATGAGGAGATAGATGGCTATAAAATAGAAGAGTTCTATTCTGATTCTTTATCAGATACTCCTCTGGCCAAGTTAGCAAAGGAGAGTTACCTGGTTTGTGGTAACAAATTAATAAAGTGGTGGGAATATGAGCCCTCCAGGATGAAAAAAATCAAAGATATGTTTGTAGCTGCTGATTTTGTTATGTTTATTATCATCGGAACAATAAACGCTCTTAACGGAGTGCTATTTGCCTATGGGTATTCATTTTTTCTTGCTGATAATTTAGCTTTTATAGTAGGGTATATCTCCAGCTTAACGATCTCATACTTCCTAAATAGTAAATTTACCTTTAAGAAAAGATTAACCTTAAAGAGATATTTTAAATTTTGTATTTCCTATATACCCAACTTTATAATCCAAAATGTTATCGTGGTAATATTTTTAAATATTTTAGGTTGGTATAAGCTTATCGTATTTGCCTTGGCAGCGATTATCGGTACGCCCATAACATTTATATTGATGAAAATATTTGCTTTTAAAAGATGAGATAATGACTAATTCCAATAAGCGCATTTTTTGCGCTTTTCTTGTAGGTTCAAGAAAAGAAAAAACTAGATAAAAGTAATTAAAATGAAGTAATTACAATTAGTTTCATATTGTACTTTACTGATTGTGTAATATAATAATGTAAGTACGAAAAAATAATCCCTTGATATAGAGCTAGTGTATGGACAGGGGTTATTTTAGTAAATATTATAAAAGAAAAAACTATTAAATTATTAATAAGCAGCAAGGGGTATGAAATTTGGAGAGAAAGAAATCATTTAGTATAGAAATAAATAAAAATAGTAGGTTTATCATCCTGACTGTACTTATAGCTTTGGTAGCTACTATTTTTGCAGAATCAATATATAGAGGAGGATTTATTAAATTCCTCATCTGGAGTAAAAGTAATCAAATTGAGATTCTCTTTGATTATTTGTTAGTTTTTGCTTTTATCAACATGTTAGTGTTATTCTTCCAAGGAAGATTATATATCATAATTACGGGCCTTATTACCTATCTGTTATCATCTTTGGCCTATATCAGTTATATGAAAGTGGACTTACGGGGAGAACCTTTAACGGTAGCGGATTTTAAGCTATATCGTGAAGCAGTAAATATAGTAAGAAATTTTGATAGCAGTATCTATAGTCCTTTAGTGTACTTAGTCTTTTTAGTAACAGGGATTATCTTATTAGCTGTTGTCTTTATTCGCTTGGATATTAATAAACAAATAAGAGTAAGGGTCGGTATAACAAGTATTGTTTTATTATTGATTTTAGATTTTCTAAATCCCTATTTGCTAGGGGTTACAACTAATATTAATGATAGTTACCATAAGAATGGTTTTATTGAATCCATGTTTGTAGCGCGTAAAGCCTTAAAAATTGAAGAACCTGAGAATTATAATCAGCAAAATATGGAAG
>JAHDSB010000001.1 GCA_018433015.1 Clostridia bacterium
ATATAAAGATGATATTAAAGCAGGAGGAATCTTAATTATGGACTCCTCCTTGATAGAGGAAGAGCCGGACTTTAAGGGGCAAGTGTATAAAGTTCCTTTAACAGAAATAGCCCGGGAAAAACTGGGGAAGACTTTAGTGGCCAATATTGTAGCCTTAGGAGCTTTAGCTAAAATTACTGGCTTAGTTCCCTTGGAAGTCTTGGAAGAAGTAGTGGGAGATCGTTTCCCCAAAGCTAAAGAGTTAAACAGCAAAGCTTTAGCTGCAGGTTTTGAGGCCGTAGAGAAGATATAAGGAGTGATTATAAGTGACTACTAATACATACTCACCGGATAGTCTCAAGGAATTTGCCGGTGCTATCTTTCATAAGCTTGGTTTGTCTGAAGAAGATGCAGAAATAGTAAGTGATGTCTTAATAACTACTGATTTAAGAGGTATATCTTCTCATGGGGTAGCCAGAATACCTGTCTATGCTAAACGTATTAAGTTAGGTTTAATCAACCCCAAGCCCAACAACCAGGTGCTGAAAGAGAACACATGTACAGCTTTAATTGATGGAGATAACGGGATGGGGCAGGTGGCCTCTTACAAAGCCATGAAGTTGTGCATAAAAAAAGCCCAACACACCGGGATGGCTTCTGTAGCAGTCAGAAATTCCAACCATTTTGGAATAAATGCTTATTATTCCATGATGGCTGCAAAAGAAGGGCTAATAGGAATGGCCTTTACTAATACTTCCCCTTTAATGGCTCCCTTTGGAGGAAGAGAAAGACTTTTAGGTTCAAATCCATTAAGTATATCAGTACCTGCTGGGAAAGAACCTGATGTAGTTATAGATATGGCCACAAGTGTAGTAGCTCGCGGTAAATTGGAGGTGGCACTAAAGAAGGGAATAGAGATTCCTAAAGATTGGGCAGTTGATGCTGAGGGTAACTTTACCACAGACCCTGGGAAAGCCCTGGCAGGAGCCCTTTTACCTTTTGGCGGTCATAAAGGTTATGGATTAGCACTGTTAGTAGATATTCTTTCTGGTGTTTTAACAAGTTCCAAGTATGGTCCTTATACAGGTTCCCTCTTTGGCAATATGGATCGCAGTCAGGAGATAGGACACTTTTTCTTAGCGATAAATATAGACAATTTCCGAGATTATTCAGAATTCACTGAAGAAATGGACAAAATGGTTAAGGAAATTAAGAACTCCCAGAAGGCAGAAGGTGTTGCTAGGATCTATACACCGGGAGAGCTGGAGTTTGAGAAATATCAGGAGCTGTTAATCAATGGGGTTGTTATTAATGATAAGGTTCAAGAAGAGTTAAATTTCTTAGCTCAGAAACTAGGTATACCATCTTTACAGGAAATAAGCGCCCAAAGTCAAATTGCCTCCACTGTTTGAGTTTGAAGGAGTAAAAAAAATAAAAGGATGGTTTATCATGAAAATACTTATCACTGAAAAAATAAGCAATTCTGGTATTGCTTTATTAAAAAGGCATTGTGAAGTTACTTGTGAGTTTGGAATTTCCCGAGACGAATTGCTAGCTTGTATTGCAGAATACGATGCCATGATAATTAGAGCCGACACTAAAATAGATAGGATCTTGCTTGATAAAGCAAAGAAACTTAAAGCAATTGGTATGGCAGGGATAGGACTTAATCATATTGATGTGGATTATGCTAAAGAAAAAAATGTTACAGTCTTTAATGTCCCTGATGGTAGTAATGAATCTGTAGCAGAACTGACAATAGGCCTAATGCTAAATATAGTGAGGAAAGTAGATGCAGCTGTTCAGGATACTAAAGAAAAAAATGTTTGGAATAAACATGCATTTATGGGCCGGCAACTTAAAGGTAAGGTTTTGGGGATTATTGCCCTAGGGAAAATAGGGACTAGGGTAGCCCAATTTTGCCAGGTCTTAGGAATGAAGATAATAGCTTATGATCCGTATTTGGATAAAACAAGAGCTGCTGAACTTAAGGTGGAGCTGGTTAGTCTTGAGGAGTTGTTAAGCCAAGCTGATATAATATCCATTCATGCACCCTTAACAAAAGATACTTATCATCTTTTAGGTACAAAAGAGCTAAAGAAAATGAAAAAAGGAGCTTATCTAATTAATTTGGGACGCGGTGGAATCATTGATGAAGAAAGTTTGTATTTAGCCTTAAAAGAAGGACATTTAGCCGGAGCAGCAGTTGATGTGATGGAGCAGGAACCTCCGGGAAAATCTAAGCTTTTTGAATTAGATAATTTTATAGTTACTCCTCATATAGGTGCTGGCACTGTAGAAGCACAAGATTATATAGCTTTAAATATTGCAAAAAAAGTTTTAAATCATCTGAAATTGGCTTAGGAAAGGAGGCATATTGAGAATAAAAATATTAATTTATAATTTTAGAAAATTACAAATGGGAGGTTAAAAAATGGAGAAAAAGTTACTAGCTTTATCATTATGTGTATTGTTATTAACTAGTATGTCCTTAGTGGGTTGTGGCGGCAACAATACCGGTGAAGAAAAAAGTGGGCCCGTATTTTTAAATATTACTACTGCTACAACGGGCGGGACTTATTATCCTATAGGTGTTGGATTGGCTAATCTCTGGAACGAAAAACTCAAAGAAAGTGATGGTATTTCAGTTTCTGCCCAGTCTTCTGCAGGTTCAGTAGAAAATATTGATCTGCTTAGAAATAAAGAGGCACAATTAGCTATCATGCAGGGATTATGCGGAGCTATGGCCTGGCAAGGGAAAGGACCTTTTGAGGGTAACCCTTATCAAGATTATCGCTCTATTGCTGCATTATGGTTTAATGTGGAACATTTTACTGTTAAACAGGAACTTGCTAAAACAGGAACCGTTGACGATATTAAAGGATTACATTTTTCCGTAGGACCTTCCGGCAGTGGTACAGAAACTTCAACCCTTACCATTATGGAAGGATTAGGCTTAACTTTGGATGATATTACTTCAGAACGTTTAGGATATACCGAAACTGCTCAGGCCATGAAAGATGGACGCCTCGATGGTGGTTCTTTCCCAGGTGGACCTCCGGTATCTGCTATTTCTGATTTATATGCTAGTCCTTTAGAAGTAAAAACTCTGGAGTTTAGTGATGAGCATTTAAATAATATCAATAATGTTTTTCCTACTTGGGATAAATGGGTTATAAAACCTGAAACCTATACAGGACAGAGTGAAGAAATACATACTATTGCTCAGCCTAACTGGCTAGCCATAAATTCAGATATTGATGAAGAAATAGTTTATAAACTGACCAAAACTATTTTTGAGAACCTGGAATATTTACACGGTGTTCATAAAGCTACCGAGCAGATCAGTTTTGAAACAGCCTTCAAGGGTGTCCCTGTTCCACTTCATCCTGGTGCCGTAAAATTTTTTAAAGAAAAAGGAATTGAGATTCCGGATAATATGATCCCTCCTGAACTCAAAAATTAGAGAAGTTAGTAACATAATGCATTAGCGGTGCCAGTAAGGGCTGCCGCTAATGCATAACATCACTTGAAAAGGAGGTATTTTTCTGTGAGTATATTTCCGTGGCGTAAAAATAAGGATACAAAAACTAAAAATAAGGAAATAGAAAAGAGTCGACGAGTTCTTAGTGGTAATGAAAAAAGAATTGTGAGCATAATTGCAATTGCCTTTGCTCTGTTCCAAATCTATGTCAACAGTTTTAGTTACATGCCTTCTACCATCAGAAATGCCTTACATCTCAGTTTTTTATTAGTATTAACCTTTCTACTCTATCCCGCTAATAAAAAATCCGCAAAAAATAGTTTCACAATTTTTGATATCGTGTTAGCTCTATTAGGAGCAGGGATAGGGATCTATTTAGCTACAAATTTTAATATCGTACATTTGGAACGCGGATCTATTGCTATAACCCGAGATTATATTTTTTCAGCCTTGACCATCCTTTTATTGCTGGAAGCCGGCAGACGCACCATGGGGTATATAATTCCTTCTCTAGCCATATTTTTCTTGATCTATGCTAAATTTGGGCCTGCTTTTCCCGGCATGTTTGCCCATGGTGGATTCTTTTGGAAAAGAATTTTATATAGGATGTATTTAACTTATGAAGGCATATTTGGTATCACCCTAAGTGTATCGGCCACATATATTTTCTTGTTTATTCTGTTTGGTGCCTTCCTGAAGCAGAGTGGCGCTACAGAGTTTTTCAATGATATCTCTTTAGCTTTAGCAGGAAAAAAACGCGGAGGACCTGCCCAGGTTGCTGTAGTATCCAGCGGTTTGATGGGGACATTAAGTGGTAGTGCTGTTGCTAATGTGGCAACTACGGGGTCAGTCACTATACCTATGATGAAAAATATTGGATATAAACCGCATTTTGCTGGGGCTGTTGAGGCTGCTGCTTCAACGGGCGGAATGATTATGCCACCCATCATGGGGGCTGCGGCATTTATTATGTCTTCATTTTTAGAAGTCCCGTATTTAAGAATAATGATGGCGGGTATAATACCTGCTCTGTTGTATTATTCTTCAGTTAGCATTTCTGTTGATCTGGAGGCTAAGCGTTTAGGTCTTAAAGGGTTAGAAGAGGACAGAATACCGGCCCTGAAAAGTGTTATAAAACAGCGGGGTTTATTAATTTTACCGTTAGTTGTAATTATTTGGGCTCTGGTTTCGGGTCGCAGTGCAATTTATGCTGGTTTCGCAGGTATAGTTACTACCATAATTGCTGCTTCTGTTAAAAAAGAGACAAGAATGGGTTTTAAAGATATTCTTCAAGCTTTGGAATCTGCTTCTTATTCAGCTGTTCAAGTAGGTATTGCTTGTGGGGCTTGCGGTATTATTGTGGGAGTTGCCGGCATGACAGGGGTAGGCTCAGTTATGGCCTACAACATCATTAAATTATCTGGGGGAATTCTCTTTGTTGCTTTACTTTCTGTAATGGTTATTTCTGTTATTCTCAGTATGGGGCTGCCCTCTACAGCTCTCTATATAGTAGTAGCAGTTACGGCTGCCCCAGCCCTGGTAGAAATGGGAGTTGCTCCTATAGCTGCTCACATGTTTGTTTTCTGGTTTGGTGCCTTATCTAATGTTACTCCTCCCGTAGCATTAGCAGCTTATACAGCAGGTGGCATCGCGGGAGCAGATCCCATGAAAACAGGGTTTACAGCCTTGAAATTAACATTTGCGGGTTTCTTAATACCTTTTATGTTTGCATATAACCCTGTTATCGTTTGGGAAAATGCAACATTTATAACAATAGTAAGGGTCATCATCACGGGCTTCATTGGAGTATATGCCCTAGCAGTATCATTACAAAACTACTTTAGTGGGTATCTCAAGAAATATGAGCGGGCTCTCTTTTTTATAGGTGCTTTATTAATGCTGGAACCCGGCTTGTTAACGGATGGTATCGGAATTGCTATAGTTGCATTATCCTTTATTATTCATATTAAAAGGGTGGGGAAAGGTCCGGAAGGGCTCACCTCTACTGCCTTACAATAAGTAATAAAAAAACCTGTCTAAATGGCAGGTTTCTTTATAAGTAGAAAAAATAAGGAAAATACTTAAAGCAGAGGAGTGCTTAGTAGCGTGAACAAGCTTATCAAGCAGAGAGTTATTATTATCAGTTTAACGGTCATATTTTTAATTTCCTGTACTGCTAGGATCTTGAAGAATGATAGCACTATTGATTATGGAGAAACAATCATGATTTTTGCCGTTGGCACTGGAGATGTAGGAGGCACATTTTATCCCGCGGGTGCGGCTATAATAAAAGTCATGAATGATTTTGTCGAAGGAGTAAGAGCTACAGCAGAATGTTCCGAAGGTTCTGTGGATAATTCTCGCATGGTGGGCTCAGGAGAACTTTTGTTTGGGTTAGCTATAGGGGATATTGCATATAATGCTTATACAGGAACAGAAATGTTCTCCTCACCTAATCCTAATATAACTTGTTTATTTGCTATATATCCAAGTATTTCTCAATGGGTAACCTTAGAAAGTTCTAATATTGATTCTATCAAGGATTTAAAAGGCAATAAAATATCGGTAGGGATGCCGGGCAGTGGTTCTGAGGTGTCCAGTTCTATGATTATTAAGGCGGCAGGTATCCAGTATCCGGGAGAAATATTTCCTACATATATGGGATGTGGGGAAGGAGCTGCAGCGGTAAGGGACGGTCATGTTGTTGCTGCTCATACCATAGGTGGTGTACCTTTTGGTGCTTATGTGGATTTATTTAAAACAAAAAAGGCTGCTTTAATCCCTCTAGATAAAGACATGATTCAGAAAATAGTAGAAGAATATCCTTTTTATTCCCCGGCTGAAATTCCTGCTAATTCGTATCCAGGCCAGGATGAACCGGTAGATTCTGTTGGTATAAAATGTCTGTTCCTAGCGAATAAGGAAGTAGTATCAGAGGAATTAGCTTATAACATCACAAAGGCTGTCTGGGAAAATCTTGGCGTTTTGTGGGGTGAACATCAAGCACTTAAAGCTATGAATAAGGATTTTATTGTGTCTGACTTGCCTATTCCTTTGCATCCGGGAGCTGAAAAATATTGGAAAGAAATAGGGATATTAAAATATTAACCTTATCTAATTAGTAATTAATCTGCAGTAGGAATTTACAGTGACAAGATAATAGAGGAAATAAATTATGGTATAGGAAACTATGCTGATAAGAACAGGCATAAACAAGTTTGCATTAAATAAATTTGCAATGCTTATTAAAGCCATAGTGCTGTGAGAAATTCCAATAAGAAGGGGAAGCAGGAAGATAAAAAGCATTTGTTTGGCTAGGGAGGCTCGTATTTCATTACTGTTAAAACCAATATTTTGTAAGATTTTATACCTGAATTTTTCTTCATTGGCTTCTGTCAACTGTTTAAAATATATAACACTGCCCGTAGCAAGAAGGAAAACTAGACTTAAAAAAGCTCCAATAAACATCAAGAGACCGCCTGATTCCATACCGGCTTTATAGGTTGTATAAAAGGAGGAAAACTTAGCTTCTGGGGGCATAATTTCTTCTAATGCTCGCGTTAATTTTCCACTATTTTTTTGATTAGATATAACTATTCCTGTGAGATTATGCTTTTGGCCTTGGGATAAAAGAGACTGAAAGACATCATCATGAACAATTACCGGCATTCCCTGTAAGAGGTTTTTATTAATTAGATTATAAGTTTTTATGTCTGCGATTTTAAAGGATTGTTGTTTATTATTTAGGGAGATTTCCAGATTTTTTTCTTCCAGATTCGTGTATTTAAATAAAGTGTAATAGAGAGGATCAAAGATAATAACTTCTTCAGGGGAATTAAGGTTAATATATTCATTAAGATTTTCCGCAGCAGATAATTCATTGAAAGTGCTCTGGGATATAAGTGAAACTACTTGGGTCACATCGTCTTTTTGTTTATCATAATAATAGATGGAACTAGGTAAATATTCTGCTTCAGGAATGTCCCCCGGTAATCTGATACTTTTAATATCTACTGAATTTATAACTTTATTTTGTGGATATTTATCTATTATGGAGGTTACTTTTTGTTCTAAATAGGTGCCCTGTTTTATATAAGCATAAGATAGAGGGCAAGAAGCAGTGGCAGAAGCTTCATTTTTATAATAGAGGCTGTAAGTTGCTCCTATAGCAGTTAAAGCAGTAGCACTAAGAACAGCGATAGTTGCCAGGGTTCGAGCGTTATCTTTAATCCTGTACAGCAATTGGGAAGTACTGATAATATTGATACCGTTATAATAATAAGCTTTATTTTTCTGGGCAGTTTTAACAATGAATACAACCAGGGAGGAAAACAAAAGATAAGTTCCTGCAATAGTAAATAATAAAATTAAGCCTATAGAGATTAAGGGATTAATGGGAAATAAAGTGTATAATTTGAAATTGAAGATATTAAAAGATAACCCATAACCAATAATAATTAGAATTATTGATAAAAAAGAAATCAGTAAAGATGCTTTGGGTTCCTTTTCTCTTTTTTTATCTGCTCTAAAAAGCTCAATGAGTTTGAATCTGTAGATTAAGCTGTAGCTATGAATAGAAGTTAGTAAAAAAATCAGGGCAAATACTGTAAGTGTATTAAAAATTGCTTTTAAAGGTATAGAGAATTTTACCACAGTTGTTAAACCCATAAGTTTAAGTAAGAGCATTACAAAAAGCTTTGATAATAAGCTACCTAAGAAGATGCCGGTAGCCAAGGCTAAAATTCCCATCATTATATTTTCGTAGAATAACATTAAGCCTATTTGTTTCTTTTTTACGCCCATTAAAGCATAAAGTCCTAGTTCTTTCTTTCTTTTTCTTGTAAAGAAGGCATTAGAGTACCAAATAAAGATGGCAGAAAAAATAGTTATAATTATTGCTGCACCTTGAAATGCGCTTAAAAGTTGGGCTGTTGTAGTGAATTTGTCGATCACTTGTTGATTAAAACGGAGAGAAATAAAGGTAAAGTAGATCATGATGTTTAGTGAAATAGAAATATAGTACAGAAAGTAGTTGGCAAAATTTCTACGGATGTTTTTCCAAGTTATATCAAATAAAGTCATTTATTTTATACCGCCTTTTTACTGGATTATAGTAGACTCCCTAATACTATAGATTTTATACAAATAATAGAGCTACAACCATTTGTTTAACTAACAAATCATAGGGATAGCTTACATTTTTGTCACCAGATTGCCGCTGCAGTTAAAATACTGGAGCGGCCTTTTTATAATTTATTTGGAAATTATAATAGTTCATATTTATTAACAAATACGCATGGAAAACTGAATTTTGCACATTGAAAGAAACAAAATAAGCATGAAATAATGTAAAGCAAGCAATTTGTAAATAAATACCGCTTATGATACAAAATAAGGTGTATAGATATATGAAGATATGGATGTGGAGGTTATATCTTGCAAGATAAAAGGAGTATATCAAGTCTGATAATAGCAACACTATTAATTGTTGTTTTGTTGCTAGTCGGATGTGTAAAGGAAAAACAAAAGGTTATCTCTAATAGGGAACCCCAACTAGGTCAAGTTAATGTAGCTGAGCAAAGGCCTGAAAATAAAACTGATTATAATACGCCTGAATTCAATACGGAGAAGAGCGGGGCAGAGGAAAGTATAAAGATAAATAAGGACTACAAAGGTATAGAAAGTAAGGGAAAAAGTGAAAAGAGTAACAATATTGAAGATAGTAAAGATAGTAAAGATAATAAGGATGAGGGCAGCGATACTAAGGAAAAAGAGTTATCTGAGGAAAGTTTAGATAACAAAAATAATGATGACAGCAATGATGGCAAGGACGAAGAGGTATATGGCGACTATCAAGGACCAGTACAGGGAGAGATAAAATATCAGGAAGGACGACCTGCCGGAGAAAATTCTAAGGAGTATAAAGCCTCGGGAGATATAGAGAGTCCCTATAAAGTTGATCTGATAGTTACCACGGATTATGGACACAACAAGATCTTTGCCAAAAATGTAGGTTTAGTAAAGGATGAAGTTGGTATGGAGGTTTTGTTTAGAAATCTCGATATTCAAACGGCCTACGGGGGAGGTTTTGTCAATGCTATCAATGGAATAGAGTCCCAATATACCTTCTTTACCGGAAAAAATAGGAAAAAGGTGGATTGGTTCTATTGGGTCAATGGGATATTAGCGCCCATAGGAATCGCCGAGTATAAGCCCCAACCCGGTGATGTCATTTGGTGGGACCATCATAATTGGAGTACAACGATGTTTGTACCGGCAGTGATTGGTGCTTATCCTCAGCCCTTCAAAAATGGATTTTGGGGAAAGAACCCCGGTACGATGATCATGTATTGCGAGGAATGGCAAGCTGAGGCGGAAAAATTAAAGGCAAGTCTGTTGGAACAGGGAGTTAAACAGATAGATGTTATTCCTTACAATCCGGAATTAGTAAAGAAACCCTCCAAATATTGCATATTATTAGGACCGTGGGAAGAGTTAAGGAAAGACAATGAGATGTTACAGGATATCAATATGAAGAATAAGTTGCTGGGGGTGTATGTGAAATTTGCAGAGGGAAAAGTAGCAGGTTTGAATTACAAAGGTAAAACTATAGTGACCTATGATAATGCGGGGGCTATTTATAGTTTTACAGCACATCAGGGTGGGATAAAACCAATTTGGTTAATAACTGGGTCAAATAAAGAAGGAACACACAAGGCTTGGGAATTACTGATGAATAAACCTGAGACTATCGATAAATATTTTGGTGTCGTGGTAACAGAAAAGGAAGTTCTAAATGTACCTTTTGTAAACTAAAGGAAGTGGTGATCGTTGTTAAAAAGGGCCCAAAAACTGCTGCTTGTAAGCTTAGTATTATTAGCTTTTGTTTTATGTAGCAAGGTTTATGCTGAAGACCAGTTAAAAATTTCCTCTGAGATAGGGTTTGCAGGAAAATGTAAGCTGGGAGGTTTTAATCCTGTTGAAGTTGTATTAGAAGCAGCAGACCAGGAGATAAAGGGAACATTAAGAGTTAGTGTGGGTGAGAAAGTTTTTAGTCATTCGGTGGAATTAGCTCCGGGGGCAATTAAAAGATATGAAATGTCCGTACCAATTTTTCAAGCCAAAGAGCAGATTACAATAGAGTTTATACAAGCTGAAAAAGTAATAGAAACTGAAGTGTTGCAACCGGAAATTTTGTCTCCCGACAGTATTTTTCTCGGAATTATTAGTGATAAGCCCGAGAATTATACATATATAAAAGGTCTTAGCTCTGCAATATTACCATTTGAGCAAGTAGAACTGGTACAGCTTACTCTCGATAAGGGCTATGGTTTACAAGTAATAGATAATTTCAATTTACTTGTTTTGGACGATTATTGTACGGATAATATTTCCCCTGTAGTACAAGAAACTCTCAAAAAGTGGATTGCCCGGGGAAATAGTTTTTTAGTAGGAGCAGGAAAGTACAAATATAAAACTTTAACCGGCATGTTTGCCCAGCTTAACAGTACTACACCATATGGCGAGGGAGTTATTGTTCCGGTGGAAGATTTGGAAAATTGCAGTGCTGCAGAGCTGCAAAGGGTCTGGGAAACCCATCTTACTTCTTTAGGGATAAATAAAATAATTCATAATGATAGATTGCAACAACAAATTAACCAAGCTTTAGAGCTTTCCGGAGTTGCTGATAGTCAACTACAACCCCGGTACCATACGGTGTTATTCTTGCTGTCTGTCTTGTTTATTTATATAGTTTTGTTGCTAGGGGCTACCATTGCCAAACAGAGATTGCCTGGTGCTTTTGTCTTAGTTATTGTGTGCTTTAGTTTACTATCATATGGTTTAGCCTTAAAGGGCGGTGTTGCATCAAGTAAAGCAGCAGGGGCTTGCATTAATCATTATCAGGATAAGATCGTAAAGTGCTGTGGATTGAAAAGAATCTATCCTTATCAAGAAAAGGATCTATCTGTTAAACTACCTGATTCCGGGGTTATTGCCGGTTTGGGCAGTGATGCTTATCAGATAGATCCTCTCGAAAATACTTTTCTTGCTGGTGAAGAGAGAGAACAGAGCATTTTTACCAGCAGCATACATTTCCATGATAAAAAGCCTAGCCAACTAAGAATTAACGCTAACAATGTGCTGGAGGGAAGTATATTTAATCCTCTACCAGAGAAAATGCACAACTGCGTAATGTTGGTGGGAGATACTCTCGTCCCTGTGGGGGATTTGGCCGGTATGGAACAGGTACAGCTTAATTACCAGTTGGATTATTCTCTGGGAGGGCAAGGGGATTTTCAATACCTGAATAGCATTGCCCAGCAAGGTAGCTTGTCGGAAGATCAACGACAGTTGTTGGAATATTATTACTATAATCTAGCTGGTTACTCTGCCTGTGGTAAGCTTTTGGGATTTACCGAGGAACCAACGAAGCTTGTAATGGAGGGAAAAGAACAGAAAATCAAACAATATATACTAAATGCTTTTGATCTGGAATGGGAAGGTTCTGAGGACCAGCTCTATTTGCCTAGGGGCGTTGTTAAACCCCTGGTAGATAGTTCCTTGAGAAGGGAAGTGTTGGGAGAAGAGGATAAGGATTATTTCGTATATTATGCCTTGCCAACTAATATCATGCCTCAGGAGATCAAGCTTTATGTAGAGGGACAAGAAGAGGCTCTTAGCCTGGAGGCTTTTAATTATGTACAACAGAACTGGATGTCTCTGAGGGGAGAGGTATTAACTGATACAGAATTGGAAGCTTGTACTCTTGCTGGACCGCTAACTTTAAAAATAAGGGGAGGAGCCAGGATATTCCTACCTCAAATAGCTGTTAAAGGAAGTTTATTGCCATGAATCTTTTAAAAAGCTGTGAGCTGAAACACAACAATAAATGTTTAATAGTGATAAATCTCATCATCATGAGTGTAATATTACTCAGTTGCTTTTTCATGGTAACTCTTCCCAGGGAGGGCTATAATCCTGAAGTGTATAGCAAGGTTTATTTGTATTTTGTCTTGTTTCAATTTCTGTTATATAGTGTATTAATCTCTTTCTGGGATATAACGGATTTAAATATAGATGAGATAGTTAGGGATGCAGTGGTGTTTGTGGTATCTATTGTTCCTTTGATTTTCATGATTTTTATTATCGGACAGATAAGGGGAGCTAATATTTTGCTTCCGTTACTTGTGCAAATCATCTGGGGGATAACCATACTATCGCTGAAAAGTCTGTTGCATTCTTGTTCTCTTGCAGGGATGTGGGTAGAGGTCCTCCTTAATATTTTCCAATTTATTGTAGTGATTGTCAGCCTGGCTTTTTTGTACTTTATTGTTTGTTATCAGCAGATAGTAGTTACAACTGTTTTTGATAAAGATATTTCTTTAATATTTTTCTTAAACCCACTATTAACAGCATTAGGACTCTTGCATACACAAATAGGTGGCACAACGCAAATGGGAAGTATGCCCTATGTAACAAATATTCTTTTTTGGAGTTTAGCCAGCCTGATTTTCAATCTAGTAAGGCGTAAAGTGAATAAAAGCCAAGGAGCTTAGTTATGAGAAAAGAAGATAAAATTATTTCTTTCATAAAGAGATTGCGCAGGAGAATTTGGCTTTCTACCTTACTGAAAATGTTTTTTAATTCTTTAATATGTACGGGAATTGCTTGCTTTTGTTTAGTAGCTATTAGTCACTTAACGCCTGTAGTCTATATTTATCGCAAAGCCGTGTTTTTGGTAGCTATGCTTATGGCTCTAGGCTTAAGTGTAGGGCTAATTAAACGGCCTACTCTTTTTAAAACGGCCGTAGTAGGGGATAGTTTAGGACTGCAGGAGCGTTTAGTAACCTATTTAGAATATAAGGATCTAGATGCACCGGTGATAGAGCTTTTTGTAAGAGAGACGGAAGAGACTTTAGAGAATAGTAGTTATCTGGATGAATTTAAGCTTAATATCTCGGGTAAAAAAGTATTATGTGCTTTTGTTCTTATCGTAGGGGCGGCGGGGCTTTCTTTTTTACCTTCCACAAAGAGAGATGTTGCTCTGCATAGTCAGGAAATAAACCAGAAGATTAAAGAAGAAGCCCAAATTATTACGGCTAAAACAGAGGAATTAGGGCAGGAAGAAGAGCTGCCTCCAGAACAACGGCAAAAAATGTTGTCTACCTTAGAAAAGTTGAGTAAAGAGTTGAATAGAAGTTTTGCTTACCAGGAAGCAGCGGCTCATGTGGCTCAAGCCCAACAACAGCTAGCACTACTTAATGAGCATCACCGTCAGGACGGTTTGGAAAGTTTGCAAGGGATTCTCTCTGGTTTATCCCCGAATCATCCGGTCTTGCAACAAGCTGAACTAGAAGGAAGCAGAGAAGATTTATTACAAGCTTTAGAACAAGAAAATTTTAGTAGTGAAGAACAAAAAGCTATGCTGGAAAACATAGCTGAAATGCAAAGGGAATATTCTGCTGGGGACGATACATTGGAAAAAATAAAGGACTCCCTGCAAGAAAAAAACTTAACAGGGAAAGAGTTAGTAGAGGCATTAAAAAAAGAGAGACAGGATGTTGCTTCTTGCCGGAATATTGCAGAAACTGAAATTACTTTACAGCAGATGAAAGAGCGCTTATTAGCTCGGGATAATAAGGGATTCAAAAGCTTGGGCGGAGAAGATAAGGCTGCTGATTTTGCTAAAGGAGAAATAGAAAAAGCGGGAAACGGTGAATTAACAGCAGAAAGATCCGAAGAAATAGCCTTAGGACAATATGGCACCAAACATATGCGCAGTTCCAGTGGGATAGGAGGCGGAGGTCCACTTAACTCCCAAGAAGGTAGCGAAGAGAGTAGAGAAGGAGAAATAGAGAAAAAAGCGGTAGGAACTCGGCTTAGTTCAGAGGAAAGTCAGACTTCCTATGTACAGGGACAGTGGCAGGAGCAAGGTAAAATACAGAACAAATATTCTCCAGATGCCTTGGAAATAGAGGGAGAAAATAAAGCGTTAGCAGCAATGTATGGAGGTTTTCGCAGAGAAGGTATGGAGTATGTTGCTAAACAGGAAATACCTCTAGCCAGAAAACAGTTGGTGTTAGATTATTATCTAAAGTTGAGCGGGGGGCAGAATGATGCAGGAGCAAGTGATTAACTCTTTTAAAGAACAGTTCACAGCTATTGTGGAAGAAGTAGAAAAACAGGTGGTAGGTCAGGAAGAAATCGTAAAAAATACGTTAATAGGGATCATTGCGGGAGGAAATATTCTCATTGAAGGGACACCGGGTTTAGGTAAAACGGTGCTCGTTAAGACATTTGCGAAAGTGCTGGATTTGCCTTTTTCTCGGATCCAGTTTACTCCCGATCTAATGCCGGTAGATATAATCGGTACAACCATAGTTACTAAACAGGAGAATAAGATAGATTTTGTGTTTCAAAAAGGTCCTATTTTTAGCTCTTTAGTCCTGGCTGATGAAATCAATAGGGCTACTCCTAAAACTCAGAGTGCTATGTTGGAAGCCATGCAAGAGAAGACGGTAACTGTAGGCAAATCTACTCATAAATTGCCCCAACCTTTTTTTGTTTTAGCCACGGAAAACCCTTTAGAGATGGAAGGGACATATCCCCTCCCGGAAGCTCAATTGGATAGATTCTTGTTCAAATTAAACATTAAATTGCCACCTAAAGAAGATCTCTTAAAAATAATAGATATAACTGTCAGTGGTTATGGCGAACCGCAAATTCGGAAGCAGGTAAATCAACAACAGCTGTTGGAGATGAAAGAAAAAGCCCTGCAAATTCCTGTGGCAGCCAGTGTGAAAGAAAAAGCCCTTAGTATTATGATTCAAACCCATCCGGAAGGGACAACTCTTTCCCTAGTAAAAGACTATGTGAAGAGCGGAGCCAGCCCGCGGGGGGTGCAAGGGATGATCATGGCTGCTAAAGTTAGAGCTTTAGCAGAGGGTCGGTATAATGTTGCTTTAGAGGATGTTTATACTGTTGCCTTGCCTTGTCTCCGTCATCGCATATTCTTGAATTTTAAAGCCCAGGCCGAAAAAATTAATCCTGATGAGATAATTCAGGAAATTATCAAGAAGGTGCACTAATTTGGAGGCTTTTTTAAAAGAAATAGAGGGTCTTAAGATAGTACCTAAAAAAATGCTTAAAAAGGGTGGTAGAGGAAGTTATAAAGGAACAGGCCGAGGCGACTCTTTAGATTTTTACGGACATCGCAGGTATGTGGCGGGGGATGATATTCGGAAAATAGATTGGCTGGCTTACACCCGCACAGAGGAATTGTATGTGAAAGAATTTACAGAAGAAAAGGAATTGCATGTTAATGTAGTCTTGGATAACAGTGCCTCTATGGATTATGGCGATCCAAATAAATGGGAAATGGCCAGAACCTTAGCCTTAGGGTTAAGTTATTTAACTTTAAAACAAAAGGATTCCTTGAGTTTCTATACTATCAATGATGATCTTATATGCATTCAACAGTATATGCGGGGAAAAGAAAACTTTTTTAATCTTCTGCAGCTTATGGAAAATGCACCTTGCCGGGGGACTACTGTTTTTACAAAGCTAATGCAATTAGAGACCGGGCGATCAGGTATTACTTTTGTTATCTCTGATTTGTTAGAGAAGAATTGGAGTGAAATCTTAGATTATCTAAATGTTTATGGTCAGGAGATTGTGATAATCCATAGCTTAGCTCCCTCCGAGTTAACGCCCAATTTAGCAGAAGAACTTAAATTAATAGATAAAGAGACGGGAAAAATTAGAAAAATACACTTTAACAGTACGGTAAGAGCTAGCTATATGAAAAAAATCAGGGAATTTATTGCTCAGAACAGAGAAATATGTACCTCCCGGGAAGCCCAATATGTTTTGGCTGTGACAGATATGCTCCCTGTAACTATTCTGGCTAGGGCTGTGGAGGTATTTAAATGAAGTTTTTAAACCCGTGGGGACTGCTGGGGGGGCTGTTGTTACCCATCATCGTGCTGCTGCATTTAAAGCGCAGACAAGTTGTGGAAGAACAAGTTCCTTCCTTGGCCTTTTGGGACGAGGTTATTAGAGAACTAGAAGGAACAAAACGCAAGAAAATAAAAAAAAGCTTACTGTTATTAATACAGCTAGCTTTAGGAATCTTATTAGTACTTGCGTGTGCTGAACCAGCGATATTCTCCAGTTTAAAGGGAGAAGAAGTAACCTTTGCTTTGGATTGTTCCCTAGCAATGAAAGCTAGGGAAGGGGAAGAAACTCATTTTCAGCAAGCTAAAGAAGAAATAGAGAAGTTTATGGAGAGCTTAGCTGAGGATACCAGAATAAATATCGTGTTGCTTAAAAATGAGAGTGAACTCTATGGAGAAAAACTTTCTAAGAACAAGGTGCGTCAAGCTTTGCAGAAGATTAGCTGTACAAATGAGGTCTTGAATGTAGAGTTTGCCTCCCAAGTTTTACAGACTCTGCCAGGAGAAGTTATTATAGTGAGCAATAAGGATTTGCAGCTAGGAGATAAAGTCATTCAAGTGGGTAAAAGCTTTGCTAATCTGGGAATTGTTGCGGCAAATTATGATTATTATTCCGGTATAGTTCTCTGCAGAATTAAAAACTATTCTAACAATCCTAAAGAAGCAGTAATTAGTCTAGCTGATCACCAAGAAAAAAGGGATATCCAAAGCTTTAAAGTGCAGGGTGGAGCAGAAACTGATATTACTCTGCAGAGCGGAAAGGATGCCGGCTTGCTTCAGTTAAAAATAGAAAATCAGGATGCCCTAGCAGAAGACAATACCTTCATATTACCCCTAGGTGAAGGATATCAGCAGAAGATATTGTTAGTAGGAGATAATTTCTTTTTGCACAGCGCGTTAGCATGTAATCCCAAGTTTCAGGTAGAGACAAGAGAAGCCTGGGATGATCAGTGCTTGGGCTATGATATATATGTTATAAATAAAAAAATAGGGGTAGAGAAATTACCACCGGATGTTTGTGCTCTGATGACAAATGTACCTGCTCAGCTAATGGCAGACAGAAAAAAGGGTGTTTATCCTTTGCAGATGACAGAGGGTTCTTGGGCTAAGCATGTAAAACTGAAGGAAGCCTTTATTGAAGATCCTATCCTCTTAAAGAAAGAGGAAGGCGATCAGGTTATAGTTGAGGTTGAGGGGAAACCGTTGATGCTCTACAGAGTAAAGGATAAGCAGTGTATAGTATATTCCTCCCTGGATTTATCTAACTCCAACTTAGTCATGTTGCCGGATTTCCCTATCTTACTCGATAATATTCTAGAAGATTTTTTTATGAATAATAACTTGAATTATGGCCCAGGCAGTACTATCTATCCTTGGAAAGGTAAGAGCTTAGAGCTTGTGGGACCTAAGGGACAAAAAACTAGCTTAGAAGAATTACCCGTTACCTTAGACGAAGTGGGTCTCTATCAACTGAAAGAGGGAGAAACTGTTGTAAAACATATGGTAGTTAATCCTCCTGCGACCTTAATAAGTGATATGGAAAATAGTAAGCAGTCTGAGGCAGTAAAGCAAGATACTGGTCCGGTGATTTTTGATTTACAAAATATTATGCTAATAATCGTCCTTATTTTACTAGTAGCGGAGTGGGAGGTAGCTAAGCTTGACTTGTGATTTTCAACTGAACCCCATAGTAATCGCCTTGTGTGTAGGAATATTAGCATATTTTCTCTGGCAGGGATTATATCACTGCCCTTATTATCATCAGAGGAAGTGGCTCTGGCTAGGAACAAGGCTTTTGATCCTTCTTTGTTTAACCCTGGTGCTCATGGATTTTCAGCTAATTTTGACTAGCAGCAAAACTGCCACCATTTTTTTAGTAGATAGGTCTTTCAGTGTAGAGCAGCACAAAGGAGAGATGGAAAGCTTCATTAACAGACAAATTGCCGCTAAAGAAGCTCGAGACCAAATAGCTGTCCTTACCTTTGGTCGTGAGCCCATGATTGAACAACCTCTAACTCAGGAGAGTAAAGAAATAAAACTTATGACACAGCCTCACCAGGGTAGCACTAATCTGCAAAAAGCTCTGGAATTTGCCGTTTCATATTTTCCTCCTAAGACAAATCGTAGATTAGTGTTGATCAGTGATGGACAGGAAAATGTAGGCAGTCTGGCTGGGGTGGATAATTTGTTGCAAGAGAACAAAGTTAATCTCCTCTTTTTTCCCTTAGAAACCAGGAAGAAACAAGATGTACAGCTTACTGCTCTGCGGTTTCCTTATAACATCCACAAAGGTGAAACAATTCCTGTAACAGCAGAGATAGATAGTAATATCTCAGGGGAAGGAAGTTTATACCTCTATCTTGAGGATCAAGAGATCCTCACCAAAAAACTACACATAAAAAAGGGTTTTAATAAATTTACATATTTTGTTCCTTGTAAGACAGAGGGAAACAGTAATTTGCGGGGAGAAATTATTTTCCCTCCTGATGAAAATTTGGAAAACAATAAGTATACTGCTCCGCTGATGATAAGGGGTATTCCAAAGGTTTTGATCATTGGTGATCAGCATGATACTGCCAATATAGATCAGATGGTAGATGCCTTGGGTTATATACGTACAAATCTTAAGCCTCGAGAAATAGTGGGATCCTTAGATTTTTTATTGGGCTTTGAAGAGATAATTCTCGTAAATACAAGCCATGAAGATTTAACGGAAGAATTTGAACACAATCTGACTTTTTGTGTGGAACAGCAGGGGACGGGTTTGCTAGTAGTGGGGGGAGAAAACACTTTTGCCCTGGGAGGATATAAAGATACCACGTTAGAAAAGATGCTCCCCGTTACCTGTAAGATGCGGGGTGATAAAAAACAGCCCAATACGGGCTTAGTTTTAATTATAGACTGTTCCGGCAGCATGGCCGAGGAAAGTAACGGAGTTCAGAAGATTGAAATGGCTAAAGAAGCAGCTCTACGCTCGCTAGAAATATTAGAACCCCATGATTATCTGGGTATTGTAGCTTTTTCGGATAGAGTCGAAGGGGTGGTACCTTTTCAGCAGGTGCAAGATAAGGACCAGCTTAGAAAGAAAATCGGAACATTAAGCCCTCAAGGCGGTACGTTAATTATCCCTGCTTTACATAAGGCTAAGGAGTTCCTGCAAAATGCCAATATTAAGACTAAACATATCATCTTGCTATCGGACGGGCAGGGAGAAAAAAGTGGATATCAGAAATTGGTAGAAAGTTTTAAAAAGCAGGAAATTACAGTTTCTACGGTAGCTTTAGGGAAAGATGCCGATAATGAGTTGTTACAAGCTTTGGGTCAGGGTACGCAAGGAAGAAACTATCTAGTACACGATTGTACCAAGGTTCCCGGGATATTTACCAAGGAGACATATTTGTCCACTAAGAAGTATCTCAATAATAGAGAGTTTGTGCCGCAATGGGTGCACGAAGCTTCCTGGTTGCCAGCGCAAAGTCCCCCTGTATTAAAGGGATATATGGGCACAGGGATTAAGCAGCAGGCTGAGATGTTGCTAAAGAGTGATAAGGATGATCCAATATTGGCTACCTGGCAATATGGTTTGGGAAAGGTAGTAGTTTGGACTTCCGATCTTAATGGCAAATGGAGCAAGGAATGGATTAAATGGCCGGGCTTGATGGGTATCTGGAAAGGTGCTGTCAATTACTGCTTACCTCACCTGCAAAAGGACATGAATGTGGAAATAAATAAGCAAGGTAACACCGTTGCTCTCTTTGTGGATACTGGTATGAAGGATACAGGTCAAATGTTACAGGTGCTTGTCAAGAGTAGTCATAGTCAAGAAAAAATTAAGCTCTCTCAAGTATCTGCCGGTAAATTCTCCGGGCACTTAGAATTAAACGAAGTAGGAGAATATGCCCTTAGTTTTGTTTTGCAGCAGGACCAGCAAGTATTGAAGCACACAAGCCGAGTAGTGTATTTGGATTATTCTCCCGAATATGCCTTAACTAACGGAGAAAGTAGAGATAATCTTCAAAGTATTGCCGGTACATGTTGGAGTAATGATAGTGAAGATGTGTTTGCTTCACCTCTGAAAATTAAAAATAAAGGAATGAGGGAAGTAAAACATATATTATTGCCTTTAGCTCTAGGTCTGTTGATAGCAGATATAGGAATAAGAAAATGGTGAGGAGGGTTATGATGTTTAAAAGATTGCCAAGGCTGGTTCTTGCTTGTTGTTTGAGTTTTGCTGTAGTATTCAGTGCTACTTGCAGTAGCGTGTGGGCCCTAACACAGGAGGAGATCTATAACGCAGCCCAAAAAACTATCCAATATTATCATGATAAATATCAGGAATATGAGTTCAAGGGAATCTTAGATTGGCCTGCGGTAGGTTTATTCGGCTTTGGGGAAGATGTGAATGGACCTAAATGGACAGTTAGCGAAAAGAATGGCGTGTATTGGCGAGAACAGGAAGTTAGAGAAGGAATCGGTCTTTCTAAAGTTAAAAACACAGACTATCAGAGGACTATTATTGGCGCATGTGCAGCGGGACAAGATCCGAGAAATTTCGGCAATCTGAATTTAGTGGAAATTGTAAAGCAAACCATGCTTCCTTCCGGTCATTTTGCCGATTCTGTGGAGGATAATCTTACGGAGGAACCGGTAGGGGAAGACCTTGTTAATGCTCATATTTTCGGGGTTATAGCCTTACACTGTGCTGGGGAGCCCATCCCTAATCGGGATAAATGTTTGCAATGGTTGGAGGAACAACAGCATCCTGATGGAGGATTTACCTTTGATGTGAAATATTTTGATGATCCTGCTGAATATGAACTGATTGAGTCTGATGTAGATATGACGGCGGGAGCTCTAATGGCCTTTGCTATTCTAGGGGAAGATGAAACTAATTCTGCTGTAAAGAAAGCTTTAGATTTTTTGCATGAAAAACAGCAAGATAGTGGAGGATTTGCATCCTGGGGAACGGAGAATGTAGAAAGTTGTGCGTGGGTAGTGCAAGCCCTTACTCTGCTGGGGCAAGATCCCATGGGTTCTCATTGGACTAAACCTTCCGGAGAAAATCCTGTAAGCGCTATGTTAAAATTTCAACTGCCTAATGGGGGTTTTACCCATGTATTAGCAGAAGAGGATAGGATTCCTATTTATGATAATGGAATGTCTACTGAGCAGGCTTTATACGGAATGGCTGATGCTTATAATAAAAAAGCAGTCTATGATATGCTTCATGAAAAGTATAGACTGGAAGTAGAGAAAAACATGTTTACTGATTTTAAACCGGGACAGTTTGGCTTTAATGAAGGCATGGATCTAGTTTATAGTTATGTATTGACCGGATATCCTGATGGAACCTTTCGTCCTGACAAGGCTGTTACCAGGGCAGAGTTCAGTAAATTTTTAGTTTATGGTTTAGGATTAAAGGAGGAACTTGCCAAGGGAATTAAAGGATCGGCCAAGTTTAGTGACATAACTAATGGATATTGGGCTGATGAGTGTATAGGTATATGTGCCCAGAGAGGTTATATCAGGGGTACAGGAGAAAGTACATTTTCTCCTAAGGAACATATTTCAGGGGAACAGTTGATGGCAGCCATCGTAAGAGCAGCCAACTTAGAAAAAGAGGCTAAAGCATTGCATCAGATAGAGAAGGGTTGGTCTGATGGTGTCCTAAAAGCAGCGGCAAAGCATGGGTTTACTTATGATGGTTTTGCTGCAAAAGAACCTGTCACCAGGGCTCAAAGTGCCTGGGCTATAGCTAAACTTAGAGAGCTTAAGGAATAAGACAAGCTAGTAATTGGTTTAATATGGTATAATTTTAATAATAGACAAGTGAATATAGTGTCTTTTTAGGTGCCCTTTTATAAGGGAGAATAGGGAAATCGGTATAATGCCGATGCGGGCCCGCCGCTGTAATCGAAGACGAATCCCCAATATGTCACTGTTTGGTTGGACCAAATGGGAAGGCGTGGGAGGAGAATGACGCGAAAGCCAGAAGACCTGCCTAGAAAGGGAGTAGAAATTCGGGGAAGAAGGACTGCTCATGTATTTGCTATGGTCCAAAATAACTATAGCAGTACATTACAGAATGGGAGTGCGGGCACCCATCCCTTGGCGGAAGCTGAGGGATTTTTTGTACTTAAGAATTATATTAGAGGAAAAGAAGGTATTGTATATGGTTTCTAATGGGTGCGAAAATTTTAAAGGAGATATCCTGTGTTTTAAGACAGGAACAGAAAAAGTATTTGTATTAAGAAATGATATAGTAATGTTTGCTACAAAAGAGAGAAAAGTAGAAATTTATACTTCTACTGCTACATTTATTGTTAAAGCTACTCTTAACGAAATAGAAGTGAAATTAGATGATGCCAGTTTCTTCAGATCACATCAATCTTATTTAATTAATTTAAAGAAAGTAAAGAAGATCATTAACAAGGGAACCAGGAGATATGTAGTTTTTCATGGCATCAAGAAGACGGCTATAATTAGCAAAGCAAATGAGCAAAAACTAGAAGCTATTATTCAAAGTATATGAGTATTAGTAAACCCTTAACTATCTTACTGCTTATAGTGTAAAAATTGACTCTATAGGCTTTTCTTTATTTATTTTAGCAAAGGTAAATATTTTTTTATGAAATGGTATTGACAAACGGCAACTACACATGTAGTCTATATATAGATTACACGTGTAGTTGAAAAAAGTAAAAGGAGAGAAAAAATGAACGAGGTGCCTCAAATATCGAATTCGGAATTAAAGATCATGAAAGTTCTGTGGAAAAAAGCCCCTGCTACTGCTAATGATATCATGGATCATTTAAGTAAGAGCACAGACTGGAAGCCAACTACAATAAAAACATTACTAAGTAGATTAGTAAAAAAGGAAGCAATTGATTTTGAAGAAGAAAATAGAACCTATTACTATTATCCCCTGGTAAAAGAAAAGGAATATGTAAAGGCTGAAGGTACATCTTTTCTGAAACGAGTATATGGGGGAGCCTTAACAGTAATGATAGCCAATTTTTTAGAAACAGAAGAATTGTCAGATGAAGATATTGATGAACTAAAAACTATTCTTAATAAGAAAAAAGAGAGGTAAATGGTAGTGGGAACCATATTTAGTTGGCTAATATCAACATCTATTATAGGGGGTTTTCTAGTAGGTTGTATTCTTTTAACTAAAGCGCTTTTTAAAAACAAGCTGGGAGCTAGGTGGCATTACTGTATTTGGTTTTTGTTGGTGCTAAAGTTATTAATGCCTTATGGGCCTCAGAGCACAATAAGTGTTTTTAATATTTTTAAAATTCCTGAACAGATAACTAGTAAAACCTTAGATATAATGGAAATAAAGGATGAAAAAATATATGATGGGGCTACCTGGAATGAATTAGATCAACTTACTAATGTAAATGATAAGTTGAGTAATTCAAATAAAAAAGTTACTACGTTTATGACTATTTGGGCTCTAGGGGTAATTGTGCTAGCAGTTTATACCATAAGGGTTAATGTTAACTTATGGTTATTGATAAAACAAGGTAGGCTGTGTAAAAATGAAGAATTACATATAACTCTTGAAAAATGTAAAAGAATGATGAACATAAAGAGAAACATACCATTGATAAAAACCCAGGCCGTGGTAAGTCCGGCGCTTTTCGGATTATTCCGACCATATTTATTGTTACCGCCAAACTTAGCTGAAAAAATAAGTAGGGAAGAATTAAAGTATGTTTTGCTCCATGAATTGGCTCATTTCAAGAGAAAAGATATTGCTGTTTATTGGTTAACGGGAGTATTACAGATAATCCATTGGTTTAATCCTGTTATCTGGTATGGTTTCTATAAGATGCGCCAAGATTGCGAGATTGCTTGTGATGCTTTAGTCCTTTCCCGGATAGAACAAGAGGAATATACAAATTATGGTCATACCATCATTAATTTAGTAGCTAGCATGAAAAAATCCTATCAGCCTATAGCTGCTATAGGGATGGTAGGATCAAAAGAAGAGTTAAGAAGGAGGATTAAGATGATTACATTATTTAAGAGAAATGCCTATAAACTTTCTATAATGTCTATTCTTGCAGCTTTATTAATAGGAGGTATATTTTTAACTAATTCCCAAGCAAATGCTTTAGTTCCTGCAAGTGCTGAGGTCACAGAGATAGAAGGAACTCTGGCTACTGAAGAGGGAAAATTAGGATTGTGGCCCCTGCCAAATTATAATAGGATAACATCACTTTTTGGCGAAAGGGTACACCCCGTCTTGAAAAAGAAAGTTGTACATACGGGCATTGATATTGCCAGTCCGGAAGGTGAAAAAATTGTTGCTGTTGCTGCCGGATCTGTGATATATAGCGATTTTAATGAAGGCTATGGTAAAACGGTTATCATTGACCATGGAGATAATATTGTTTCCGTTTATAGTCATTGCAGTGAGTTGCTTGTCGAAAAAGATACTATAGTTAAGGCGGGAGATGAAATAGCAGAGGTAGGATCTACAGGTAAAGCTACAGGACCTCATCTGCACTTTGAGGTAAGAAAAGATGGTGAAGCTGTTAATCCTCTGAAATATATTGTTCAACCTAGGGAAGAAGAGTGACAAGAAGAGTAAGGGTTCTAAAGCTGTTTGAAACATAGGATTCTAGTAGGTTAAAAATAATTTATACTTGATGCAAGAAGGAGTGGGTGAAATTTATCCACTCCTTTGCTGCGTAAGACAAATATTTATTTTTTCGCCAAGCAATAGCTAAATACCAGTTAATGGTGGGTTCATTTAAAGGAATAGTTTTAATTCTATTGGAGTCAAGGTTGCGGCAGACTGGCTCAGGTAAAAGGGCAATCCCCAAATTAGCGGCCACCATTTCACTGATGAAGTCCCATTGAGAGCTTTCATATATAATCTTAGGATGAAAGCCTTTTTTGATGCATTCCTCATAAATAAGGTTATGAAGCGTAAAGTCTTTCGAGAGAAAAATAAAATTTTCATTGCTTAATTCTCGGAGTGCCACAGCAGCTTTACCTGCTAAGGGATGATTCGGATGGACCAGGAGCATGAGGGGGTTATTTACAAAAGGAAAAAAGGCGAAATCTTCCTGGTCAATAGGCAATAATACAACACCAATATCGATATTACCTTGGAGTAGCTCAGTTTCTACTTTTTTCGCTCCATACTCAAATAATTTTATTTTAATCAAAGGATAAAGCTTATTAAATTCACTGATGATCTGGGGAAAGAATCTTGCACCCACCATGGGGGGCAAGCCTATTTTTATTTGGCCTTTTTTTAGCCCTTTTACATCTAAGAGTTCTACCGGGATGTTTTCAAAAAGAGTGATTATTTGTAATCCCTGTTTATAAAGAATCTTTCCTGCGTCGGTTAGTTCTATTTGTCTGGAACTACGGTCAAATAATAAAATTCCCAGCTCTTCTTCGATATTTTTTACTAATTTACTTACGGTAGGTTGAGAAACGTGAAGTTTTTGTGCTGCTAGGGAAAAACTTTTACTTTTGGCCACTTCTAAGAAATATTTTAAATGAAGGATATCCATAAGCAACTCCTTTATATATACTTATATATAAATATATAGATGAAAATTATATAAAGATAAAAAACTTTGTTATAGATAATATGCATAAGTTATATTCTAAATATGAATTTTACTCTATACTTAAAATTATGTAAACTATGGGGGAGGTGACGCATAATGAAGTATGTCAAGTATCTGGGACAAATCCTAATATTTATTGGATTTGCAATTATAGGAAATTTTATAGTTGATTTTTTAAAGTTGGATATACCCGGGAGTATCATTGGACTGTTGCTGGTGTTTTTGCTATTAAAAAGTAAGATCCTTAAGCTTCACTGGGTAGAAGAAGGAGCAAATTTTCTTCTGGCTAATTTATTGATATTTTTTATTCCTGCAGCCGTAGGAATTATTGAATATAAGAACCTTATTGCTGAAAAGGGCATTAGTCTTTTATTTATCATATTAATAAGTACAAGTGTGGTAATGGTTAGTGCAGGGTTTTTAGCAAATAAACTTATACAATTAAGAAAGGATTAAGTAAATTAATATGTCAGGTATAGCATATCTTTTAATAACCATTGTTATCTATGCAGCAGCCCAATTTATTTATAAGCAACGTAAAAATCTGCTGTTTTCTCCCATGTTGCTTACTCCTCTGGCCCTAATAACTGTATTATCTCTGCAGAATATTCCTTATGAAACTTTTAATGCCGGTACCCATTGGCTCTCGGATTTGTTACAGCCGGCAACGGTAGCTTTTGCTATCCCTTTATATAAATATTTTGATTTGCTTAAGAAGCATGTCCACGCTATATTGATAAGTGTTTTAACCGGTTCGGTTCTAGCTATTATAACAACTATTTTGTTAGCTGTTTTGTGCAATATTGAAGCGGAAATAGCTGCCAGCTTTGCTCCCCGTTCTATTACTACCCCTTTTGCCATGGCTGTTTCAGAAACTATCGGGGGAATTCCTAATCTAACAGCTAATTTTGTGATAGTAACAGGAATGTTGGGCTCAATCTTAGGTCCTTTATTAATAAGAGTGTTTAAAATAGAAAGTGATATAGCAAAAGGAGTCTTGCTGGGAATGGGAGCCCATGCCGTAGGTACCTCGAAAGCCTTTGAATTAGGAGATATAGAAGGTACCATCTCCTGCCTATCTATGATTTTGGCTGCTATCATTACTGTATTGATCGGGCCTAATTTGATAAATTATACCATCAGATTTTTAGGGTAAAAGTGGTAATGATTAAAGTTATGAATATAGTTATGAATAGTTATAAAGGTAGTTAATATTTAAACCCTGTATCATTTTCTATACAGGGTTACTTTTCATTTGTCCCATGAATCTACCAATTGTTTACCTTTTTGTGTTAACTTAGAGCCCTTTCCTACAAAAGAATTTATAAGTTTATATTTTTTTAAAATACTTAAGCGTGTTTTTATCTGTTGCTCGCTTAATGTTATGTCATAATGATGTAATTTTTTTAATAAATAGGAACGTCCTATAAGATGCTCCTTATTATAGGATTCACGAAATATTTTTAAAATAGCCATTATATCTTTTTTTGCTACTAGATCCGGATCTAGTAGCTGGCCTTGATCTACTGGTTTTTGCTCTGAATTAAATCCCGTGTTTAAAGAATAATGGGACAGGATGTCAACGAGATCTGTTTTAAGATTTTGCGAAACTGTTTCCACAGTAATAATGTATTCGGCGATATTTTCCAGTTGCCTGATGTTACCTGGCCAAGCATAAGCTAATAATATTTTTTTAACATCTGTACTTATCTGGGGATAAGGTTTGTTTTGTATTTTCGCATATTTTCCTAGAAAATAATGTAATAAGAGTTCTATATCTTCTTTGCGTTCCCTTAAAGAAGGTAAATGCAGGGGTAAAACATTCAATCTGTAATACAAATCTTTTCTAAATTTATTATTTTCTACAAGGGCATTTAAGGATTTATTTGTAGCTGCTATTACTCTTACATCAATAGGAATTGTGCTATTACCGGAGATACGCATGATTTCTTTTTCTTGCAACACCCGTAAGAGTTTTGTTTGGATGGTTAAGGGAGCATCGCCTATTTCATCTAAAAAGATGGTGCCGGTATGAGCCAGTTCAAAGAGTCCGATTTTTCCACCTTTTTTAGCTCCTGTAAAGGCACCGTCTTCGTAACCGAAAAGTTCACTTTCCAATAGGGACTCAGAAAGGGCTGCGCAATTAATAGCCACAAAAGGTTTTTTTCTTCTTTTGGAGGCTTGATGGATGGATTGAGCAAATAATTCTTTTCCTGTGCCGCTTTCCCCGGTGATGAGTATAGTAGAATCAGTTTGCGCTAAATTTTTTGCTTTTTCAATAATATTAGACATAGTTCTACTTTGGAAAATTATATCGGAAAAAGAGTATTTAGCTTTATTCCCCGAATATCTCAGTTGTTTACGATGTTGTTCATCAATATTTCTTATTTGCGTTAAATCTTTGAGGATAAGCATATGCACTTTATTATTTTCCGAAATATAAATATCTTTATTAGTTACATGAATAGTTCTGTTGTTAAATTGTATAAAAGGATTCTTCATGTTGGTCAAGGGTTGGGGATACAAATCTAGGATGTTAGTTCCTTTAAGATCAGCTTTACCGATTATATTGGCAGCAGCAGTATTATAAAATGTAATAATATGGTTAAAATCCGTCATGATAACACCATCTTCCAACTCAGAAATGGCCATTTCCATTTGCAATTGGAGGGCTTTATTTGTTTTTACTTGATGTGATAATTTCATGGATGAACTAACTAAATCACAAATATAGCGAGAATAAACTAATTCATCACAAGATGTACTACCGGTAAAATGAATTAAAATTTCAGCTATAGTCATAATGCTTATAAGACGAGTTCCCAGATCGATTACATTAGGGATATCTGGAGGTACTAAATGAGGTTCTCCCGGTGTGATGGCATATTTAAATGTTTTATTTGTAATTTCAACGGGATTGTAAGGGTGAAAAACTAGGTGGTTGATACCCACAGTTTCCAGTTCATTTATAACCTCAATGGTATTTTGAAATAAGTTATTCACAACTAAGACTTCAGAACCAGGGGGGATATTGAAGAGACATTCTAACTTCTTAGGATTGATAGTTCTTTTAGCAATCAAATATTTCGCCGTAGGATCTAGATAAGGTAAATAGAGATTTTTCACAACGGGAGCAGTTAGTAAAATTAAATCATCATAAATTAATTCATGGGCAGGGATGTCATTCAAGCACAAACTATTAACTTTAATTTGGTTTCCTATGAGTTTAGTTAATTGATTATATATTTCAGTTTTTGCCTTTTGGTTATAAGAAAGGGTTGTTAAAGAATGATTAGGCATAATAAGACCTCCAGATTTGTTAAATAAACTCCAGCGGTTAAAGGTAAGGGCCCTACTAACCAAGAAAATTAAGCTATACTAAATCAAGAAAATATATTTAAATATTCAAATAATTATATTATGTTATATTCGGTTATTAGATAAATAAATCCTGCAAAAAAAACTAGTGAACCCATAACCAGGTTAAACCAGGCTTAACCTGGTTATGGGGTTTTTATTGCTATAAAAATCACCTTAACTTAATTTTCACTTACAGTATTTATTATAATTACTGTATATATCATTGTTTAGAAGGCTCTCTGTGACTATTCTCACAAGGTCTGGCATAGGTTTTGCAAATATAGAAATATAAATGCTAGCTGAAAGGTTATCTAGATAACTAATTATTAGTGCAAATTACTGACATTGATGAGTGGGAGAGGAGAGAATGCAATGAAAAAGATATTAATTACTTCGGAAGAGATAAAGAAGGAAAACTGGAGGGAAATAGAAAGGATTTTGCTGGAAAACAAAATAACCCCTATTTTTAATAAATTGAAACGAGCAATGACGGCGGAAGAGATCTGTCAGGTATGTGCAGAACATAAAATAGAAGGAATTGTTGTATACTCAAGTTCTGATGAAATAAACAATAAAGTGTTTGAAAATTGCCACGATTTAAAAGTTATCTCCAGACATGGAGTTGGTATTGAAAATATTGATGTGGACGCGGCAGAAAAAAACGGGGTAAAAATAAGGACTACAAATAAGGTAGGGTATTACGAGACAGTAGCAGACTTAACCTTGGGATTAATGATTAATATAGCGCGCAACATAACTCAAGTTCATCAAGAACTGAAAAAGAAGAATTGGATTAGGCCAATTGGTACGGATGTATGGGGTAAATCTTTAGGTATAGTAGGTCTGGGGCGCATTGGCATGGCAGTAGCTGAAAGAGCTAAAGGTTTTAAAATGAAAGTGCTGGCTTATGATCCTTATGTTAATCAAGATTTAGCCCAGCAGCAGGAGATTGAATTAGTTCCCTTGACTAAGCTCCTGCAGGATAGCGACTTTATCAGTTTGCATTTACCTTTAAATAGGGAGACTAAAAACATAATCAGTGCTGAACAATTTAAACTCATGAAGGGAACAGCTTACTTAATTAATGTTGCCAGAGCCGATTTAGTCGAGCAAAAGGCCTTACTTAATGCCTTAAAAAATGAAGAAATAAAGGGAGTCGCCCTAGATGTTTTTTCTGTAGAACCTGCCCTAAAAGATCCTTTAGTGGAGAGTAATTTACCTAACTTAGTTCTTACTTCCCATATTGGCTCTTATACTACGGAAGTTTTGCGGCAGATGGATATTTCCGTAATTAACAATGCCATAGAGATTATTAAGGGATGTAAAGGAGATAGGGAAAAATAATTATATTTAAATATTTAAAACATACTTAAATTTCTGTATTTACTAACATTAAATTTGAATAGAGAAAGGAGGCTCAGGATTTCCGTTTTTACGTAATTATTTTCTTCATTCTATAAAATTAAGGAGGTATGTTATGAAGAATAAAGTTACCTTAACAGAGTCTGTCGTCCTTATGTGTATAATTATAGCCCATATAGTAGCTTGTGTTCGTATGGGTCTTGGTCTGGTAGCTCCCCTCTTCCTTTCCTGGGTAATAATTTACTTATTTAATCTCTATAAGAAGAACGATTATAAAGTATTAGAAAAAGCCTGTCTTGATTCTATTCGCTCCGGTTTTCAGTCCATAGCTATTGTTTTAGCCGTAGGGGTATTAATTGGGACTTGGATTATTTCCGGTACAGTACCTACCTTGATTTATTATGGATTAAAACTGATCCATCCCAATTGGTTTTTAGTGGCCACTTTATTGATCTGTTCAATACTATCTTTGGCAACAGGTACTTCTTATGGTTCGGCAGGTTCCGGAGGTTTGGCCATGATGGGTATAGGTATCGGGATGGGTTTCCCTCCGGGAATGATTGCTGGGGCTGTTATTTGTGGCGCTTTATTTGGGGATAAAATGTCTCCCTTCTCAGATACTACCAATCTTGCTCCGGCAATGGCGGGGGGAGACTTATTCAAACATATCGGTAGTATGTGTTGGACAACAATTCCCCCTTATATCATATGTTTAATTATTTTCGCTATATTTGGTTTCTCCCATAGTAGTACAAATTATGATCCTACACAAGTTGTTACTTACATGGAAGGTTTAAAGAGTGTATTTAATATTAACCCCATCATGCTTTTGCCTATTATTTTAGTTATTGTTTTACTGATTTTCAAAACTCCAGCTATACCGGCAATTTTAATTGGTGCCATTAGCGGTGGGGTAGTAGCTGTTTTTTTCCAAGATACCACAATTGCAGAAGTAGTTAATGTTATGCATAAAGGCTATAACATTGATTCAGGGATTTATTTAATTGACAGATTGCTTAATCGTGGTGGCGTTAATAGTATGACTGATATTGCTTGTATCATGATATTTGCAATGGGTTTAGGCGGTATGCTAGAGAAATTAGGCGTATTAGCTAACTTCTTGAGTCTTATTATAAATAAAATCACTTCTACGGGACGTTTAATTCTTTCCACTTTATTAGTGGCTTACATTACAGGAGCTATTGGTTGTACCATGTCCATGTCCCATGTAATCACTGGGAAGCTGATGGCACCTACCTATCGAGCTAGAGGTATTGAGCCAGAGATTCTCTCAAGAACAATGGAAGATGCAGGTACCCTGGGTGGTACACTTATGCCTTGGCATACTAATGCAGTATTCTTTACCGGAGCTCTTGGGGTTACCTATGGAGAATATATACCCTTCGTTTTCATATGTTTCCTTACTCCTATATTCTCTCTCATTTATGGCTATACAGGTATAACAATAAAACGTGTTAAGAAGGAGGAATATTATGAAGCCTGAAATTATCAAGGAAAATCAGAGCCAAATGCGGGGTTTTTTAGGGTGGGTCGAAAGAGTAGGTAATAAAGTACCTCATCCGGTGTACTTATTTATCTGGTTATTTTTCATTACATTGGTCCTAACTTCGGTGTGTAGTATGTTAGGATTACAAGCCATCAATCCTACTAATAAAGAGGTTGTAGCTGTAGTAAATATGTTGACTGGCCCTCAATTAGGCTTATTTCTAAAAAATATTGTAAATGAATTTGCTACCTTTAGACCACTGGGAATGGTTGTAGTGGCAACTATCGGTCTAGGAGTTGCTAATAGAAGCGGATTGTTAGAAACTTCCTTGAGACTTACAGGTCTGGCCAAGTCAGCCACAGTGACAACAGCATTAGTATTTCTAGTGGGAATATGCGGCAATATTGCCGGCGATGCCGCCTTTATTATATTACCGCCCTTGACAGCTTTGCTGTTTCAAGGAATGGGTAGAAATCCTTTAGCCGGATTATTTGCCGGTTTTGCCGGTGTTGCTTGTGGTTTTGGTGCCAATTTATTAATAGGTTCGGCGGATGCCGCTTTAGCAGGGTTAACAGAGGCGGCGGCGCAGATAATCGATCCTAGCTATGTGGCTACACCTGCCATGGGATATTATTATCTGTTTGCCTCGACTATTTTTCTAGTACCCATTGGTACCATAGTGACGATGAAATATGTGGAACCTAAATTAAATAAGTTTGGTATTGGTGTGGAATCAATCAAGAAATTTACCGCAGATGATATAAAGGTTACTTTATCACAGGAAGAAAAAGGGGCCTTGAAAGCAGCTGCTCTATCCGTACTAGCTTTTGTTGCTGTTATAGTTCTGATGACTTTACCGGGCTTACCCTTTGCCGCTCCTGAAGGGAAAAGTATTATAGAAGGATACTTGTTGAAATCCGTACCTCCCCTTATTCTGTTGCTTTTCTTTATACCCGGTTATGTTTATGGTAAAAAAATAGGCAAAATTAAAAGTTTTCAAGATACCATACCCATGATGTGTGAGGAACTTAAAACCTTAGCAAGTTTTATTCTGATTTGTTTCTTTGCCTCCATGTTTATTTCCGTTTTTAGTGATAGCAATATAGGTTTTATAATAGCTATCAAAGGTGCGGAATTCTTGCAGCACATAGGATTACAAGGCCCCTTATTGCTAGTATCTTTTGTGATAGTGGTAGGAATTATTAATTTATTCATTGGTAGTGCTAGTGCTAAATATGCCCTGCTTTCTACAGTATTTGTGCCCATGTTAATGATGTCTGGGATAGACCCTGCTGCAACTCAAGCCGTGTATAGAATGGGTGATAGTATAACTAACAATATAACACCGACTCTCCCTTATTTGGCCATTGTATTGAGTTATGCTCAAGAATATGATAACAGGGCCAAAACAGGTACAGTTATGGCTTATATGCTCCCCTATACTATAGCCTTTGGAGTAGCATGGTGTGCATTTTTAGCTATTTGGTATTTGTTAGGCTTACCCATGGGGCCAGGGTACAGCATTCTATATTAATAAAGATACAGTAGCGAAGATAGAGGGACATTGTTCTTTACCATCTTGTAGGAGGTAAAACAAATGAATTATAGGCAAGAGAGCATTTCCATCAAAGAAAAGATACTTCAATATAGACGACATTTCCATATGTATCCGGAAGTTAGTACTAAAGAGTTTCAAACAGCTGAATATATAGCTAAAGAGTTAACTAACATGGGGATAAAGATTATACAAAGAGGAGCTAGCCCCCAGGAAATAGGTGAGGAAATATATACAAAAGAAGGTAAAGAAACAATACTAAAATACGGCGATCCTCTCCCAGGTGTGGTAGGTTTACTGAAGGGTGACTTAGAAGGTCCTACTGTAGCCTTGAGAGCTGATATGGATGCACTGGCCATGGAAGAAAAGAATGACTTACCTTATTCCTCCCAAAATAAAGGTATTATGCATGCCTGTGGTCATGATGCTCATATGGCTATCTTATTAGGAACGGCTCAGCTCCTGGCCCGTAAACGGAAAAATCTCAAGGGAAATGTAAAATTTATTTTCCAACCTTCCGAGGAAATAATAGGCGGGGCAGTTCCCTTGATAAAAGATGGAGTACTCAAAAACCCTGATGTGGATGTGATCTTTGGACTCCATATGGACCCCAGTTATAAAGTGGGAGAAGTAGGTATTTCCTATGGGGAAACTATGGCAGCTTCCGATAGATTAATTATTAAAATATTTGGTAAAAGTTCCCATGGGGCTACCCCAGAGCTTGGTACAGATGCTATTGTAATAGCCGGTCATATTTTAGTAGCCTTTCAATCTTTAATGGCCAGGATGAAAAGTCCTTTAGAATCTGCAGTTCTGAGTTTTGGAACGATACATGGAGGTCAACAACCCAATTCTCTTGCCGAGGAAGTTATCATAAGAGGAATTTTGCGGACTTTTAATCCTAAGGTCAGAAAAGAAATAATACAAAATATGCAGCAGATCTTAACAGGTGTTACCCAGGCCTATGGTGGCTCATTTGAATTTACCAGGGAAAAAAGTTATGACAGTTTGATAAATGATAAAGATAGTGTAATTTTTTTAGAAGAAACTTTTAAGGATATTATTGGGAAAGAAAATATAAAAGTGTTGGAAAAGCCCCGCACTATAGTGGAAGACTTTGCTTATTATTTACAAGAGGTACCCGGGGCCTTTTTCTTCTTAGGTTCAGGAAATCCGCAAAAAGACACCCAGTATCCTTTACATAGTTCTAATTTTAATATCGATGAAGATGCCTTAGAACTGGGAGTTGCCTTAATGACAGCGTTGACACTTAATTATCTTGATAAAAAGACTCTATAATTAATGTTATGGAGGGATAGTATTGTATGATTACTTAGAACAGAGAATAATTGATGCTATTGAGGAAAATTCCAACAGGATAAAACAGTTAAGTTTAAATATATTCAATAATCCGGAAACTGCTAATAAAGAGTATTTAGCGGCTGATATTTTAACGAAAGAATTAGAAGCGCATGGTTTTACAATAAAGCGAGGTTTAAAAGGAATTAAGCCGGTAGATAGGGAAGAAGTTATATTAGATACGGCTTTTAAAGCAAGAGCACCGGGGAAAAAGACAGGACCTAATATAGCCCTAATCTTGGAGTATGATGCTTTACCTACTGGTCATGCCTGTGGCCATAATCTAATATGTGCAGCGGGCTTGAGTGCAGCCCTAGGTCTCAAAGAAGTTATGGGGGAAGTGCAGGGTAATTTACTGGTGTTTGGAACTCCCGCCGAAGAAGGAGCCCTTACAGGCAATAAGACGGAGATGACTTATGCAGGACATTTTGCTGATGTTGATGTTATCTTAGCAAATCATCCGGGAGATCGGTGGGATCCAGGTGCCAACTGGTTGGCATTTAGTAAAGGCACTATTAATTTTCATGGTAAAGCTTCTCATGCAGCATCTGCCCCGGAACAGGGAATCAATGCGTTAAAGGCAGCATATCTATTTTTTAATGGTGTTGATGCTTTACGGGAACATATTCGAGAAGATGCTAGGCTTCATGGGATAATAACTCAGGGAGGAAATAAGAGTAATATGGTGCCTGAGTTTGCCCAGGTAATGTTTGCTGTACGTGCCTTTGATAAGCCCTATGTGAATAAAGTAGTACAAAGGGTGACGGATATTATTGAAGGTGCATGTTTGATGACAGGGGCAAGAGCCGATTACAGTTGGGGTTATGCAGTTAATGCCCCTCTCAATGTACCTAGCCTGGTGGAATTAACAAAAGAGAAGATAAAACAAGTAGGGATTGAAAGTAAGGAAATAAGAAGATGGACTGCATATGCCTCTACAGATTTAGGGGAGGTGGGTATTACCGTCCCTACCATGAATTTATTTTATTCTGCTGCACCCCCGGGTACAGGATTACATACGGAGGAGATGTTAAAGGCTGTAAAGGAACCTATAGCCTTGGATGCAATGATTACTGCCAGTAAAGTAATAGCCTTAACGGCCTATCAGATCTTCACCAGTCCTGCATTATTAAAAGAAATTAAAGCTGAATTTAGCACAATTAAAGAGGAGTTATTTAATGGATAAAAATAAAACTACCATCAGTGGGAGTCTTTTCCCACTGATGGTTAGTTTAAATAATCATAGTGTTATTAAATATCTGTATTCTTTAAGGAGATGATTAGGGTGAAATATAATTTCGATACTATTATAGACCGAAGCAATAATTATTCTTCTAAATGGGACGAGTTAGAAGTGATGTTTGGCAGTAAAGATTTGCTTCCTATGTGGGTGGCAGATATGGATTTTAAATCACCCCAACCAGTGATTGACGCTATTGTAAAAAGGGCAGAACAAGGAATATTTGGCTACACCTCAAGACCTGATACATATCATGAAGCAATAATTAACTGGTTTGCAAAACGTTATCAATGGGAAGTAAAGGAGGACTGGTTCGTTTATTCTCCCGGCGTTGTTCCTGCCTTAAGTTTTATCATCAATACATTTACGAAACCGGGGGATAAAATAATTGTCCAACCTCCCGTTTATTATCCCTTTTTCCAGGTTATAGAGAATAACGGGTGTCAGGTAGTTACAAATCCCTTAAAGTTGCTAAACCAGCAATATGTAATGGATTATGAAGATTTAGAAGCAAAGCTTAAAGAGTCACAAGCAAAATTGCTGCTTCTCTCCAGTCCCCACAATCCGGGAGGACGAGTATGGCATAAAGAAGAATTAAGAAAGTTAGGGAAAATATGTTTAAGGCATGGTGTGTTAGTTATTTCTGATGAGATCCATGGAGATCTTATATTTAAAGGAAATAAACATATTCCTTTTGCTTCTATAACAGAGGAATTTGCCCAAAATTCTATTACGTGCACGGCTCCCAGTAAGACTTTTAACTTAGCGGGTCTGCAGACCTCAAATATAATAATCCCTAATCAAACACTGCGAGAAAAATTTGCTAGTACTATGACAAATTTTCATTTAAAAAGAAATAATGCTTTCGGATTAGTTGCTTTAGAAGCAGCGTATAAATATGGGGAGGAATGGCTGGAGCAGTTAATTGCTTATTTAGAGGGAAATTTAGATTATTTAGTTGAGTATTTTGCAAAAAGAATAAAGCAAATAAAAGTCATCAAACCGGAAGGCACCTATCTTGTCTGGTTGGATTGCAGGGAACTTGGCTTGACTACCCAGGAACTTAATGATTTTATGATTAAGGAAGCACAAGTTGCGTTAGATTCCGGGGTTTGGTTTGGTCAGGGGGGACAAGGTTTTATGAGAATTAATATAGCTTGTCCCCGAGCTTTATTAGAAGAAGGTATCAAGAGGATAGAAAAAGCGGTAAAGCTACATTTTAAGTAGAAATATTAATGATTTATCTCCTAAATTTAAAAATATAATATATATGTCAGTCATAGTGAGAAATCACTTGACTGGCTTTTTCAATGTATAGAGTATCTAATTATTGACAAAGAAGTGGTAAAAATCTGATACAATATAGTACAGTCAGTTATTTAGTAAATTATATATAAATAATTATTAGAAAAATTGGGGTGATTCCAATTATTTATCAATATAAAACTACGGGGCAGGATTGGTTCAATTATATATCCCAAGGGTGTACCTCAAATGCTCTCATTCAGTATGTCATGAAAGTAAAGGGAAAGATCAATTATCCTATTCTGGAGAAAGCTATTAGATTGTCCTTTGATGCCGAACCAATTCTCGGATGTTGTTTTATGGAACAAGATCCTTGCCCTACTTGGGAAACTATCAATAATTTAGAAATATATCCGTTATGTCCCCTGATTACTACAGATAATGCTCAACAGGAAATTGATAAATTTTTAGCTAGTGAACTGTGGGCAGATAAATCACCCCAGTTAAAGGCTTGCGTTATTAGGGATGAAAAAGAGGATACAATTTGCCTTAAACTTAATCATGCTGCCTGTGACGGAGCAGGAGCAAAATATTACCTGAGACTCTTGGAAGAGATCTACAGAAAAATAGAGGCTAATGAAATTTATATACCCCCTGTAAGAGAAGGTAAAAGAACAACTCAGGAATTTTATAAAGCCTTAAATATTACAAATTTAAAAGATACCTTTCAACCTGGAAGTGCTGAATTATCATCTACCTGGGGATTTCCCACGGTTGAAAATAAAGATATGCCCTCAAGGTTTACTTATGAGATATGCAGGTTGGAAGAGCAAGATTTTAAGGCCCTTTATAAATATTCTAAAAATCGAGGAATAACTATTAATAATATAATTCTTTCCGCCTATTATCTAGCTATGTTAAACCTTGTGGAAATCAAAGAAGGATTAAAAGAAATTCAGTTTATGATTGATCTGAGAAAATATTTACCCTCGGGAATTACCCAAACTATATGTAATCTATCCGCCATTGTTAATATTGAACTGCCGGTTATAGAGGACAATGATTTAGGGAAAATGGTAAGCATCACAGCCGAGGAAATGAAAAAGGTTATGTCGGAAAAACCCTATATTCACAGCACCATAGGGGGAGATTTAGCAACTGCAGAAGGGTTTTATAATGTCCGTGATTTTATAAATAATGATTGGGAAAATATAAAAATCTCTGGGAAATGCACTCCTATGATATCTAACCTGGGTCAGCTGACCCCACAATTGCTGGAGTTTGGCACCGCCCTTATCCAGGATGTGTATGTAGTTACACCGGCCTTTTATGCTCCGGCCTTTATGCTGGGACTCAGTACATACAATAATAGATTAACGTTATGTGCAAGCTATTACACCCCTGGTATTGCTCGAGAAAAAGTAAAGTTGCTACTAGATGATATGTGCAAAATGTTGAAAGAATTAGTGTGAATTATAAAGGAGAACACCCATGTCCCATCACAGGGGTGTTCTCCTTTATGCTACTATTTTATAGGAAAATAGAAAAAATATTAAAAAAATAAATTTTTTTGTAGAAAAGTAGAACCTTTTTGCATCCTTATTTGTCTTATATATGGAAAAAGTAATATGGGGGTGTTTTTTTATGAAAAAGAGAAAAATTGCTTTACTAGTTTTAATGTGTTTGTTTATGGTTAGTATCTCAAGTGTGGCCTATGCGGCGCCGGAAATGGAAATGATTTTTAGTAGTAAGAGTTCAAGTGTTTTTATTACAGCAGAGTCAAAAATATCAGTTTCATCGGGTCAGATTATTTGCCACGCTATCAATAATTTGACAGATTATTATGATACATCCATAACAATGGAGTTACAAAGAGGTGTTGGTGCTACAGATTGGGAAACGTTAAAAACATGGAGTGGTTCCGATTATGCAGCCCGCTTTGAGCTATATGGCACTTACGATTTTGCACCTGGCTTATATCGCATAAAAGCGACTCATACTGCGAATGGAGATAGTATAGTTTCCTATACTAAACAGACCTATTTTAAATAATCATAAAGAGAAATGAGTTAAGCGACCTGGGGGGGAGGTCGCTTTTTTATACTCTTATGCTTATACTTAATCAATGGAGCCCGTCAATTATTTTTACTAATTCCTCATCAGTAATGTTCCGGGAGAGTATTGTATACTTAATGGATGAATCTAACCATGAATATTGGATGCTATTACCATTTTTGATTTTTGTATACGAGATATTATCTAACAAAATATTTTCTACTTCATTATTTTTTGGTATATACATAACTATATTTTCGTTAGAATTAACATAATTTTGGTCAATAATTATGTATGTATCCTCTTTTTTATAAGTAAACGTTATGCTGGATTTAGGATATGCACTAACATGAACAGTAATTTCAGGTTCAATCTGTAATATAGCAGGTATGTACTGTGGTACTCTTACTGCAAAGCTAAGTAAATTTCGCGCTTGATCAATATTAATATCTTTATAAACTCCCGGTTCAGTATTAGCTGTACGAATTTCGTTGATGACTGCATTTTCTTCATTGGATTTTTCTAAAAAATTAAAAATAGTATTTTTAAATGCGGTAACTTGTGATGGGAACAAGGTAAAGAGACAAATTACACTGGCTACAGTTACGGTTACGGCAGTTTTGAGAAATTTCTTTACTCTTTTTGCCCGCTCGGCTTTTTGCTCTTCCCTTAGTCTAAGCTCGAACTCCTGCCATTTTTCTTCAATATCGATCGGTAGGGGAGCTTCGATCATACTTTTTAGATTATGGGAAATTACTTCATCCAAGTAATCGTAATCTTTTTTCATTTTATTCCCGTCCTTACTTGGTGATGTTCACTATTGGCAGTTGTTAGTATTTTTGCCAGATACTTTTTTGCCCGATATAATGAGGACTTTACGGTGCCTACAGGTATTTCTAAGGTTTCAGCTATCTCCTGCTCCGTAAGCTCCCAATAATATTTTAAGATGATGATTTGGCTTTGTAGAGGTTTTAGTTTATTGATAGCGGTACGTAATTCTCTATTCAATTCTTTTTGTTCTAATATTTCCTCCGGATCTACCATATTTTTTGACACATTTACAAATAAGTCTAATACATCATCTTTTTCCACGTAGAGTATTTTTTTGTTTCGATTATATAAGTTTAAAGAATATTTAGCAGCAATAGAAGCTATCCAGGACCCAAATTTTGTAGGATCTTTTAAAGTATCAATTTTTTTATAGGCGTTTATAAAAGATTCTTGGGTGGCTTCTTCGGCTAAGGAGGGATTTTTGAGAATCATTAGGCACGTATTATAAACCTTTTTATAATATGTGCCGTATAAGAATTTAAACGATAAGTCCATTCAACATCACCAATTTTATGATTTTATAATAACTTCTACGTTTGGTGATATTTCCCTTTACAAAATCATACAAAATAAGCTATATTTCTATAAAATTATTTAAAATTTTCTTTTCCTTGAAGTAAAAGGGGGCTGTTGCACAATGGACTGAATAGTCCAATGTGTAACAAGCCCCTTTTTGTTATACTCATAAATAGAAAAACGGGTCCCGAAGGACCCGGCAATCCAGTATAATTAAGTTATGTCAACAACAAAACTATACAATAAAA
>JAHDSB010000166.1 GCA_018433015.1 Clostridia bacterium
AAGGCATCGTTAGGAAAATTAATAAAAGTAAAGCTTAATACGAATAATGTAAGTACTGCTAAGGTTAAGAATTTTTTTCCATTGTTTATCATCACAAAACTCCTCACTTCTAATCCTCTGTATAGTTTTCTAACAATTATGTAACACAGATAATACACGAGACTGCTTTTGCATTATGCTGATATTTGCCCTTTAATATTTATCAAACCTCCTCGACCTTTTTGTTGATAGTAGTTTTGACGATTTCACCATCTATCATATGTATAACTCTATCGGCATATTGGGACAACTCCAGTTCGTGGGTTACCATGATAAGGGTTACTCCCTGGTTTTTAACCTTTTCTGTTAAGATGTTCATTATATCTTTTGTTGTCTTGGTATCCAAGTTTCCTGTAGGCTCATCAGCAAAAATAATCTTAGGATTATTTATCATGGCCCTGGCAATACTTACACGTTGCTGCTGTCCACCACTCATTTCCGTCGGTTTATTCTTCAACCGCTTCTCTAACCCTACTTGAGTTAATAATTCCTTAGATCTTTTTATTCTAGCCTTATTCGGAACTCCATCAAAGATTAGAGGTAAAGCTACGTTCTCCACAGCAGTTAAAGAAGGCAACAAATTATAAGATTGGAACATAAAACCCATAAACTTTCTTCTAAAGCTGGCCATATCCCGTTCTTTCATTTTTGTTAAATTTTTACCTTTTATTATTACCTGCCCCCGGGTAGGACGTTCTAATCCAGATATTATGTTAAGCAAGGTTGTTTTTCCTGATCCTGATGTTCCCAAGATACACAAAAACTCTCCTTGCGCAATTTCCAGATCAACTTTTTTAATCGCTGTAATAACTTCTTGTCCTAATCTGTACTTCTTAGATAATCCCTTTATTTGGATAAGTCCTGGCACATAAACACCTCCCTCAAAAATATAGTGACGAAATTTTTTCAAAAAAGTTCCCTATCTCCTGAAAATATTTCTATTTTTTATAAAGTTAATTTTAATATTATAAGAACTTAACTTAACATCTATATAATATACATAACAACAGACATGTTAACTTTTTACATCAGGAGGTATTAACAGCAAATGAGTAAAACAGGGCTTTGGCTTAAAAAATTTGATCGACAAAATAACCCACTTTTTGAGCTCAAGTCCTTTATTTCTCAACAGCTTTGATTATAAACTTTTGTCAAAATTTAAGCAATCTTTATCAGATTCCCAGGGCATATTAATTCAATATCTAGATTTATCAAATTTATACTCTATTGATTATAAATTTGATAATATTATGTACTAAATACTAGACTTATATTAGAAGTCCTTCACTCCACAGAATCCCCTGTACCAATAATAGGTTAGTAGCCGGAAAGTAAAAAAGTTTTTTTATGTTGATGCCACAGTATGAGAATATATTCACAAGTACATTGTAAACATATAGCACTTTAATATCCCCTAATACTCAGATATAATTAATATTATATCATCTAGCGATCTGATTGCCATATAACTATAGTTAATAGGAGGTCTTGTATGTCCTTTAATAATAAGATGCAGCAGGAAATAGACAAGTGGACGAAGGAGGAATTAATATCTGCGGAAACTGCTACTACATTGCGTGAACGCTATCCTATAAAAAAACGCAGTATGACACAAACCCTGGCCTTATTAGGAAGTACTCTTTTAGGAGTAGGGGTTATTTTGTTCTTTGCAGCCAATTGGCAGGTAATTCCTCGCACTATTAAAGTATTATTGGTAATATTGTCTTTTACCTCATCATATATAACGGGTTATTATTTAAAAGAAGTAAAAAAGACTTATCCGCAAGTGGGATATGCCTTAATTTTTTTAGGATCCATTCTTTATGGTTCTGCCATCTGGCTTATAGCCCAAATATTCCACATTGAAGCAGAAAATGGCCTAGGCTTTTTCCTCTGGTATCTGGGCGTTATCCCCATTGCTTATCTCTTTAAATCATCACTTAATTTGGCCCTGGCTTTAATTAACTTAACTATTTGGTTTATAGCCGGGAATCATCCCTTAGGTCTTTCTTATCTTATATTTCCCCTTCTTTTAGGCTGTACAACTCTTCCTTTAGCTTTATACAAAAGAGATTTAGGAAACTTAGCTCTGATTATTCCTTCCTTCTATATCTGGTTTATATCTTTAGGTGCTAAACTGGCCCCTTCTCATATCAGCTTCCATTATGGAATACTTAGCCTACTTCTCTTCAGCTTAATTTTATATTTCTTGGTACCTTTATTAAGGAAAAAGCACTTTTTTGGGGAAAAGGTTCTTTTAGGATTTTCCCTCAGCGGAATGTTCATTAGTTTAATTCCCTTTACCTTCCACAGCTTTGTAGCAGAATTTGCAAATATATTTACTTTAGATAAATATACTTATCTAATTGCAGCAGTATTAATTATTCTTATAGGGATAAAAACTAGAGAAAAAAAGCTATCGCTTCATGACATTCCTTTCATTGTCCTCTATCCCTGCTTATTTCTTTATTTTCCGGTATTAAGTCAAAGTTCCTTAGTCTTAGTTCTTAATAATATCTTGTTTTTTCTCCTGATTTTACTGACAATATATTACACATACTCCTTAAAACAACCTCTACTCTTCAATTTATCTATCGTCATGTTTGCAGTAGCTATTATCCTCAAATATTTTGATCTTTTCTTTGCTCTACTGCCTCGCTCTGTGTTTTTTATGGCAGGTGGTTTGTTACTAATAATTATCAGTTTCTTCCTGGAAAACAAACGCCGAAACTTGCTTAAAACCATGGAACGAGGTGTGTAATCATGCTTAAAACAAGGGTCGTAGATAATAAAAAACTATTCTTCATAATCTTACTTATGCAAATAGCACTTCTCTCCGCTATGATCTTCAGTAATTATCTAGTTATTTATCAAGGTGAAAAAATAATTTTGCAAGTAGAACCAGTTGACCCTCGCAGTCTTTTTCAAGGAGACTACGTACAGTTGAGTTATGCTTTTAGCACTATAGATTTATCCGCCTTCAATAATGATATTAACCAGGACACAATAAAAAGGCAGGATGATATTTACCTAGTATTTGATAAGCAAGACGATCTTTCCATACCTGTCTTGGCAACACAGAATAAAGACCTGATAACAAACAAACTTTATATTAAGGGCGAAATACGCTACGTTACCCCTGCTACTTTAACACCTAATAAATTCGAAAATCTTCCACCCCAAGGTCCTATACTTCATGTAGATTGGAATATAGAAAAATATTTTGTCCCGGAAGGCAAAGGTATAGAAATTGAAGAGCAAATCCGTAAAGGTGTAGCTTATGTTGAAGTAGCTTTATACAAAGGGAAAGCCCGAGTCACTAACCTAATCATCAAATAAAATAAAACTGCTAGTTAATTAGAATAAAAAACGCATCTCTCAAAGATGCGTTTTTTTATGCCGTCCGGTGAAGGTTATAAGCCTTACAAAAGTTTGTTTATAGCTCTAATATATCTTCAATTTCTTGGCGAATATCCTTTTTATTACACTTTCTTGTATGACGAATTGGTTGTTGGCCAAGATTTTTTAACGCTGGATGTATGGGATTACCCGTAACACTACTTAATTCTTTTAGAATATCAAATTCATTTTTCCCCTCTAATACCTCTTGCCCTTGCAGAGCACGTAAAACGCTAGAATTAAATTTAAAGGGACTAGCAGTAGAATCTATCACAGTTTTTGTTTGATCTTGTGTTGCTTGCACGTACTTATTATATACTTTTACGCCAACAGCTGTATGGGTATCTAGAGTATATCCTGTTTTCTCAAATATTTCTTTAATTGTCAACAGGGTTTCTTCTTCCTCAGCATAATCAGCAGCTAAAATTTTAGTAATTTCCTCTCTGAACTCAGATTCAATAGCAAATTTACCTGTAGTATTTAGTTGATTCATCCATTCCCCTATTTTTTCCCCATCATGACCAGTTATTTCAAAAAGAAATCTTTCTAAATTACTTGAAATCAGAATATCCATAGAAGGACTCATAGTTTGTTTGAACTCTCGATTGCGGTCATAAATGCCTGTCTTAAAGAAATCTGTTAAAACTTTATTTTCATTGGAAGCACAGATCAACTTATTAATCGGCAGTCCCATTTTGTACGCATACCAGGCAGCTAAAATATTCCCAAAATTCCCCGTAGGTACGACAAAGTTAACCTTTTCCCCTTCCTCAATCTCCCCATCGTTCCACAAGTTAAGATAGGCAGAAAAATAGTAAATAATTTGAGGTAATAACCGACCCCAATTAATAGAATTAGCTGAGGAAAGCTCATAACCTTGGGCATCCAATCTGTTTTTAATTGCTCTATCACCAAATATTTCTTTAACTGCACTTTGACAATCATCAAAGTTACCTTCCACCGCAACTACATAAGTATTATTTCCACCCGTTGTTTTCATCTGTAACTCTTGAATTTTGCTAACACCCTGCTCAGGATAAAAAACAATAATCTTAATTCCCGGTACATCCTTAAATCCTTCTAAAGCTGCTTTGCCTGTATCACCCGATGTAGCTACAAGAATAACTGTTTCCTTGTGTGATTCGTTCTTCTTGATAGCTAAAGATAATAAATGAGGCATTATTTGTAACGCCATATCCTTAAAAGCTGCCGTAGGTCCATGCCACAGCTCCAAGATATATGTATTTTTATTTATCTCCGTTAATGGTGCCACATCTTGATGTTGGAAATTTTGCATATTATATGCTTTTTCCACACAGCTTTTTATTTCCTCTGGTAAATAATCATGTAAGTAAAGGGAAAGAACAGTTTCTGCAATCTGTCGATAAGCTGCTCCCTTTAATTCCTTTAGCTTTTGCACCGAAATCCGGGGGATTTCTTCCGGTATAAATAATCCTCCCTCCGGTACCATTCCTAATTTAATTGCTGTGGCAGCCGCTACTTTTTGATAATTATTTCTGGTACTGATATACATCTATTTCTTACTCCTTTTCTCTGAAGTATACAGCTTTCATTTTATCATAACCCTAACATATAACCAATTCAAAATTTTGCAGCATAAAAAAAGAAAGAACTTAGCTTATGCTAAGTCTTAGTTATTTTTTATATTGTATATCTAAAAGCTCGGGAATCGTCACAAATTTATATCCTTCATCTTTCAAAATAGTAATAACTTCTTCTAAAGCAGCTACTGAACCTGTTAAATCTTCTTTTTCACTGCCGGAAGAATGTTGCAGTACAATGCTACCCGCTTTAACATTTTCTAAAATATTATATTTCACTTGTTCAGCAGTTAGACTTTTCCAATCAAGGGAATCTACATTCCAGGCAATTATTTTATAATCTAATTTTTCAACTTCTTTAACTTTCTCAGGGGTTAAAGAACCATAGGGAGAACGAAACAGCGCAGTACGATAATTAATTATTTTATATAAAGCCTCTTCTCCTTCTTTAATCTCCTGCTGTGTTTGTGCCTCATTCAGTTTAATTATATTAGGATGATTCATGGTATGGTTGCCGATAACATGCCCTTCCTTTTCTATACGCCTTACCACATCAGTGAAAAGCTCAGCTCGGTTACCTATCAAGAAAAAAGTTGCTTTGATGTTTTCTTTTTTAAGAATATCTAAGATTTGGGGAGTATAGACGGAATCTGGCCCATCATCAAAGGTAAGGGCTATTTTTTTTTCATCCGTAGGACCTTCCCGATAAAAAAGGCCAGGAAAAAGAGAGGTCAGATCTATTATTTTACGTTGTGGGAATCCTCTATTCTCTCGCTCCGATCCTCCAGCTAATTTGAAATCACTTACATTCTCTTGGGGAGAAGGACGAACTGCTCTAGGTTTTAAATCAGGCTCATTAGGCACTAGTTTTAATTCATAATCGTTAAAATAAGCTACAAAGGCAAAAACAGCAAGAGCTAGAAATGACCACAATGCTAACTTTTTGTTTTTCATTTTCTCACCTCATCTTTATGTTAGCCAGAGTGGGTACATTCTATTACTATTTATCCTATTAAAAGTAAGCGAGTCACAATAACTATGATATGAGCTGCAGGAACCAGCAAAAGCTGGGCCAACAAAGTACCAATAAATTTGCCTACTGCTAAAAAACCTATAGCCGACTTAAGCTCATTTTCACTTCTTCTTCCTTTCAAAGTATCATCAAGAATCATAGCTGAAACAGGATCTACTATAGTAACCAAAAAAATTGTAGCCACTCCATTAATAAGACCCGAAAGCTGACTAGCTGTTAAGCGGTATTCCGGGATAAGAAATCCTGCATAAATTGCTGCTAAAACGCCTACAGAATAAAAGGCTGTTAATATGGGATTAGAAAAAATAAACGTTCTAGGCAAATTGTCCCATTTTAAAACATTGATATGGCGCCAACGTGTAATAGGAAGATGCTTCACTTTTTTGAGATTCTTTCTTTTCATTAAGCTAAAGGCAACAACTGGAATAGAGTGGGTCTGCTCCATTTTTATAATACCCCAAGTAAAGACTTTAATAGATAAGGGGAGCAAAATAATCCCTAAGATTACTCCCAAAGAATTTGATAAAATTATTAATCTAAAAATCTCCAGCAAAGCTCCCCCATTTCCCTTTTGTAAATAGAGATCAACTATACTGGCCACCAGGGGCAGCTGAATTAAATTTGCCGTTCGTGAAGATAGCGCCACAATATTAAACAGAGACATGGCCAGGGAAGGGCTGCGAGTTCTAGCTCCCGCCAACCGCGCTCCATATGCCAAAGTATCCACCATATTAATAAAGGCTACCAAAGCCATTACAATTCCCACACGCTCAAACATAATTTATTTCCTTTCTATTTCTAAACTTGGTTCATTTTTTAATCTCGCTACTTAGCTTATCATCTTTTTCCTTTCAATAATAGATCATTGACAGAATCCGATTTTTAATGCTATAGTTTTTTCGTAGCCACCATGAAGGTTGCTCCAACTCTAATTTTATTATTTTAATATCTTCAGACTATAAAACCATGAAGGTTCCTAAACCCTAGGGATATCTCCATGGTTTTTTGTATTTCTATCATACTCAAAAGGAAGAGTGATTATGGAAAGTAAATTGCTTAAACTAAAAAACCGACTTCAAGAATTAAGAAGTGTCCTCGTTGCTTACTCAGGAGGAGTGGACAGTGCCCTGCTGTTGGCTGTAGCCCATAAAGTTCTGGGTGATAAGGCTATTGCTGTTACCGCCGTTTCAGAATTAATGACGGAGAAGGAAGTAGAGGAAGCCAAATTTTTTACAGCAAACCAGCAGATTCGCCATATGATCCTACCTGTAAGTGATCTAACTGATCCTGAATTTACTAATAACACTCCTAATCGTTGCTATTACTGTAAAAAAAGACGTTTTATTATGCTCAAAGATCTGGCTCAGCAGAAGGGTATAGATTGGGTCATAGAAGGTTCCAATCTAGATGACCTTAGTGATTATCGTCCCGGTGCAAGAGCTATCAAAGAATTAAATATCCTTAGTCCTTTACAGGAAGCAGGATTCACAAAAAAAGATGTCCGCAATTTGGCTCAAGAACTAGGACTTTCTGTATGGAATAAACCGTCTCAACCTTGTTTAGCTACCCGTATAGCATACGGTACTACAATTACTAAAGAAGCTTTAAATCGTGTAAAAAAAGCAGAAGAATATCTTACTTCTCTCTTAGGCACTCACACTTTACGGGTCAGAGATCATAATACTATAGCTCGCTTAGAAATAAATCACGAAGATTTTTCTTTAATAGCTTTACCAGCTAATGCTAAAGCTATCTCTAATAAGTTAAAAAGTCTTGGTTTTTCTTATGTTACTTTAGATTTACAAGGCTATCGCCAAGGAAGTATGAATGAAATATTACAACCAGGGGAGTTGAAACATAAATGAAAGAAGATCTTAAGCATATCTTAAAGAGCATTCAAGCAGGAACTCTTTCTGTCGAGGATGGTATGGAGGCCTTAAAAGATCTGCCCTTCAAGGATTTAGGGTTTGCTAAAATTGATAATCACCGAGAATTACGGCAAAATTATCCCGAAGTTATCTTTTGTCAAAATAAAACCCCTCAACAAGTAAAAGAAATTATAAATTACTTAGCTACTCAAAGCGTAAATATCCTGGCTAGCCGTGCTAATGATGAAGTATATCAAGCTGTCAAGGAAGTAATCCCTGAAGCAGAATACCATCCTCTCCCTCGCATGATAGTAGTAAATAGACACACTATTAACCAAAACAAAGGGAAAATTGTTGTTGTAAGTGCCGGCACAGCCGATTTGCCGGTAGCTGAAGAAGCAGTTCTCACCGCAGAAATCATGGGAAATAAGGTGGAACGCTTATATGACGTAGGGGTGGCAGGTATCCACCGGTTATTAGCCCATAAAGATATTTTACGGAAAGCCAATGTTGTTATAGTTGTAGCAGGTATGGAAGGGGCTCTGGCCAGCGTCGTTGGTGGGTTAGTATCCCGCCCGGTCATAGCTGTACCTACCAGTGTAGGTTATGGTGCTAATTTTAATGGTTTGTCGGCCCTTTTAAGCATGTTAAACAGTTGTGCCGCCGGTGTCGGTGTAGTAAATATTGATAATGGTTTTGGAGCCGGTCGTCTGGCCGCAATTATAAATGAAGATCAAGAAAATAACGAGGTGAAATAATCATGAAAACAGCATATTTTGATTGTTTTTCAGGGATCAGCGGAAATATGGTCATCGGCGCCTTTCTTGATGCCGGTGTTCCCCTGGAAAAGTTAGTACAAGAACTTAAAAAGATTCCTATGGATGATGAATACGAATTTATTACAGAAAGAGTCAGCAAATTGGAGATAGGAGCTTATCATTTCGATGTTAAGTTACCTCACCACCACAACCATCATAGTGATCAACAACATCATCAACATGGCCATAATCATGGCCACCATCATCACCGCAATTTTAAAGACATTGCTCTCCTCCTGGAACAAAGCAGTTTATCCTCTTCTGTTAAGGATTTAGCCTTACATACCTTTAAAAGATTAGGTTTAGCTGAAGCTAAAGTACACCAATGCTCTTTAGAAGATGTACATTTTCATGAAGTTGGAGCAGTTGATACTATTATTGATATTGTAGGTGCAGCCTTCTGTTTAGACTATTTAGGCATAGAAAAAGTAATCTCCTCACCCTTGCATGTGGGAAGCGGTATGGTTAATTGTGCCCATGGCTTAATGCCTATACCTGCCCCTGCCACGGCAGAGCTGTTAAAAGGAGCTGCCTTCTATAGCTCTGATATTCGCGGTGAGCTAGTTACACCAACAGGTGCTGCTATCATAACAACTCTAACCCAGGAATTTGTTCCCCTTCCTCCTTTACAAATGGATACTGTTGCCTATGGAGCAGGTACTATGGATCTAGAAATCCCTAATATTTTACGCCTCTTTATTGGAGATCTAAAAAAAAACTCTTATGATACCGATAAATCCACAGTAATTGAAACAAATATTGACGATATGAATCCGGAAATTTGCACACATCTGATGGAAAAACTCTTTAAAGCTGGAGCTGTAGATGTTTTCTTTACCCCTATCTATATGAAAAAAAATCGTCCCGGTATGCTTATATCCGTCATTAGCAATCTCCCCGATCCCCAACCTTTAATTGACATAGTTTTAACTGAAACTTCTACCCTTGGTGTTCGTACGTATCAAGCTAAGCGCTACAAACTAAAAAAAGCTATGGAAACCCTTGATACTATCTACGGTCCTGTACGAATAAAATCAGGATATGCCGGTTCAGAAAGAAAAAATATTGCTCCAGAATTTGAAGATTGTCGTGTCATAGCAGAAAAAACAGGAAAACCATTAAAAAATATTTACCAGGAAATAATTAATATATATTATGAAAAATATCTGAAGAACAAAACAAAGTAACAAAATAAAGGAGAGTTGTAAAACTGCTCTAAAAGTAGTTTTACAACTCTCCCTTTATACTCTAATATTGTTAGTTTCCTCTATTAACCGTATACATATTTTCGGCAAACTTATTTAAGTCATTTGCTGCTGTGGCTAGGCCAGAACTTGACGCTGTTACCTCTTCCATAACGTCAGCTTGTTCTTCCATAGCCTTTTTTATTATTTCTACCTTATGGGACAATTGAAATATACCGTCCTGTATTTTTTTTAATTCGTCAGTTATTTCTTTAACAGAATCAGAACTTTCCACTGCTAATTTTCTAATCTCATCGGCTACAACGCCAAAGCCCTTACCCATTTCCCCTACACGAGCCGCTTCAATAGCAGCATTCAAGCCTAAAAGATTAGTTTGATCTGCTATTTTTTTAATAAAACTTATCATATTATCCGTATTGGCCACACTAGAATTTAATAATTTCCCCAGCTCATTAAGATCCCGTGCTGTATTCGTTAATTCTTGAGTGGAAGCAGCTACTTGTTGCATCGATGACGATAAATCTTGAGATGACTGATCCAGGCTTTGGGATACCCCTAAAATATTGTAGTATGTATCAACATTTTGGTATGTCACAATGCAACCTAGTACGTACCCATCATTTTCTATAGGAGTAGCACAGCATAAATAAGGAACTCCTATCCTCGATTCATTTTTATTCATAATCATAACAAGTTTTTGCCCACTTTTTATACATTGATCAGGTATTGACCCTTCTTGCAAAGCATCCCCTACAGTAATACCCAGGTCTATTGTTTCGCCAGGTACATATTCTAAACATTTCTCTAGATCATACACGGCAACACTATAATCCTCTTCTGTTATGGGATTAATGAAATTTGCTATATTTACCAACTGTCCTAATAGCTCTTGTGCAGCTTCTGTTTGCATAGACGTTCCCTCGCATTTCTAAATTTTAAATAAATTATCCAATTTATTATAGTTTATCTAATATTAGCTAGCCGCACATGGTGCCATAGTCTTATTTTGTATAATAATTTAGTCATATTTTCCTAAAGACGGTCCCTTCCTTTAAAAAAATAGCCCTTGGATTTATATTTAATCCAAAGGCTGTTTTTCTGATATTAGTTATTTATTAATCTTATACATATTCTCTGCATAATTGTTCAAGTCATTTGCCGCTGTTGCCAAGCTAGAGCTTGATACCGTCACTTCTTCAATAACCCCAGATTGCTCTTCCATGGCCTTCTGAATCATATCTACTTTCTGGGACAGCTGAATTATACCCTCTTGTATTTTCTTTAATTCGTCAGTTATTCCTTTAACAGAGTCGGAGCTTTCGTTGGCCAGCTTTCTAATTTCATCGGCTACAACGCCAAAACCCTTACCCATTTCTCCTACACGAGCCGCTTCAATAGCAGCATTCAAGCCTAAAAGGTTAGTTTGATCAGCAATCTTCTTAATAAAACTAATCATATCATCTGTATTAGCAACATTTGCATTTAATAATTTCCCCAGTTCATTAAGAGCTCGTGTGGTTTCCGTCAATTCCTCGGTGGAAGCAGCAACTTCCTGCATAGACGCCGATAAATCTTGAGATGATTGATCTAATCTCTGGGAAACTCCTAAAACATTATAATATGTATCCAAGTTTTGATTTGTGATGATACAGCCTATTATTGTTCCATTATCTTCTATCGGTGTTGCACAGCTCAAATAAGGTATTCCTATTCTGGATTCATTTTTGTTCATAATTAACACAAGTCTTTTGCCGCTTTTTATACAACGATCAGGCATTGTTCCTTCTTTTAGAGGACTTCCTACCTTAATTCTCAGATTTATTTTTTCGCCAGGCACATATGCTAATAGCTTCTCACGATCATATACAAAAACACCATAGTCTTCCTCGGTAATAGGATTAATTATCTCTACAAATTTTGCTAATTGTCCCAATGTCTCTTGTGTACCTTTTATCCTCATATCTTTCCCTCACATTCTATAATAATTATAATAATTTATTATAATTATATTTTATCTGACAATGGTCCACGTTGTATAGTACCAGAGTCTTATTTTATAGAATATTTTGTCAAAAAGCTTATTTATAAATTTTTTTTTAGATAGTTTACTTTTCTATCACAAAATTCTTTTTATATAGTGTAGGAAAACATTTTTATAATAATCAGGGACTAGATGTAAACACACCTAATCCCTGTTTATTATAATTTTCTTATGCAAAAAGGGCTTCCAAGAGCTCCTTTTTCATCTTAATAAATTGTTGATCTACCAATATTCTTCTTTGACGGGGACGAGGAAAATCCACTTTAAGCTCTATTTTAACATCCGCAGGTCTGGAGCTTAAGACATAAATTCTGTCAGAAAGAAATAAAGCCTCCTCCACATCGTGGGTTATAAACAACACTGTAGGATGATATTTCTGGCAAATTTGCGCTAACCAGTCATGCATTTCACTTTTCGTCAAAGCGTCCAAAGCCCCAAAAGGTTCATCTAGCAATAAAATCTCTTTATCGGCCAGCATAGTCCGCAAAAACGCCACCCTTTGCCGCATTCCTCCCGATAAATGGGGAGGATAGCTGGACGCAAATTTTTCCAGATTGAATTCTTGCAACATCTGCATGGCTTTTTTTCGAGCTTCTGCTTTAGCTATCTGACGCAGTTCTAGCCCTAATATGCAGTTATCCAAGATAGTCCGCCAGGGTAAGAGCAGATCTTTTTGCATCATGTACGAAACATGACCCTTTTCCCCGATGATATCTTGGTCCTGTAAAAGGATCCTTCCCTGGTCCGGCTGTTCTAAACCACTAATAAGATTAAAAAGCGTACTTTTGCCGCATCCGCTAGGTCCGATTATGCTAACAAATTCCCCTTTACTAATTGACAACGAAATATTGTTCAAAGTAGGGAGTAAACTATTTTCTCTATCTTTTCCTCCCCCAGCAATGTATGTTTTAGATACGCCAACAATTTTTAACATCTTTTCACTCGTCTCTATTTTTTAGGTAAGAACTCATTAGTAAAGGCCTTGTCCACATCAATCATTTCCGGCAGCAACTTATAATCCACCATCCATTTAGCATAACGCTCCCAAACTTCTCTCTTCTGCCAACCCCATTGGGCAGCATCAGCCTGATATTGATCACTTAACCATTTTTGGCTGGCTTGAACTAATTTCTCATCTAATTCAGGTGCATTTTGCAACAAGATATCTGCAGCTTCTTCGGGATTAGTAATACAATCTTCGTAGCCTTTACTGGTTGCAGCCATAAATTTCTTAACTAATTCCGGTTTATCGGCAATGAGCTGTTCATTACAAATAATAACAGGGGTATAGTAGTCCAAAGATTCATCAAAATCTTTCAGCATCATAATATTTAGGGGTATGTCCTTAAGTTCTGCCTGAATACCATCCCATCCGTAGAATATCCAGGTGAAATCCACATCTCTACCGATTACTGAAAAGAAATTTACATCACCAATATCAATGATTTCAACCTTTTCCGCATCAGCTCCATCTTTAGACATCATGGAAGTAATCATGGCTATTTCCGGCTCAGAACCCCAGCCCCCGTATCTCTTGCCTTCTAAATCTTTGGGTCTGGTAATGTTAGCCTCTTTTAATGAAGCAAAGCCGGAAGTGTTATGCTGAATAACCGCCGCAAGTGACACCAGGGGCATATCACTGGACCGCGCGTTTGTTACACCTTCCTGATAACTGATACCAAAATCAATTTTTCCTGCCGCTACTAGCTGGGCAGGACCTGGTTCTCCACTCTGGAGAATTTCTACATCTAATCCCTGTTCCTTGTAATAGCCTTTATCTTTGGCTACATAAAGACCGGTATGGTTGGTATTTGTGGTCCAATCCAGCATCACCGTAACCTTGGTAAGGTCAGCTTGATCATTTTCTTTCTCCGGCTCCTGACCACATCCCGTAAATGTTACCAGTACAAATCCTAACATTAATAACACAGTACAAAATTTTTTCATATAGATCTACTCCTAATAATATTTTCTTCATCCAACAATTTAACTCTATTGATAATACCAGGGCATCAATACTCTGCCGAGAATTTCAATCAGGGCAAATAAAATAAGACTCAAGAGAGTAATTACTATAATGGATGCAAATACTTGCTCCGTGAGAAATGATTTCATAGAGCGGGTCATAAAAACCCCTAATCCTTTAGAAGCCCCTAACCATTCTCCAATCACAGCTCCCATAACGCTATATGTGGCCGAGATCTTCATTCCCGAAAAGAAGGCAGGCATAGCTCCGGGAAACTTTACTTTTTTAAAAATCTGCCACTGAGAAGCTCCCATGGCCAATAGTAATTTAATCATATCGTTATCAGTATTATCTAACCCCTCTACTAAACTTACTGTAATGGGAAAGAAACACACTAAAGCTACAACTATAACCTTGGGCAGCATTCCATAACCAAACCAAATTATTAATAAAGGTGCTATGGCCATAATAGGAACTGTTTGGGATATAACTGTTAGAGGATATAAGGTCCTTTTTATGAAAGGTACCAGCCCCATGAGCACTGCCAACAGTATCCCTGCAGCTATAGCTAAGGAAAATCCTATTAGTGCTTCCGTAATTGTATGCAAACTATGTTTCCCCAGCAATGGCAAGGTTCTATAAATGGTTTTCCCAATAAGGCTGGGGGCAGGTAAAATAAACGATCTAACCTGGAATGCCCGAACTACTAACTCCCATAAACCTAATAACAGCAGAAAGGTCACAAAGGAAGGTAAATACTTTTTCATAGGGCAAATTAACAGTCCTTATACTTATAGATTTTTTCTTCCATGGTAACTCCCTCAGGTTTGTAATCAATTTTTACCACTGACATCACGCGGGAAGCTCCTTCTCTTACACAAATCTCCTGAGCTTTTTTAACTATTTCCAATAGAACATCCAGCTCCCCTTCCATAGTAGTTTCCATAGGCCCAACTTTATATTTCACACCTGATTTTTGAATAAATTCTATAACCTTATCCACCACTGGATAAGTTTTTTCCTCTGGTACTTTAGGTACAACTTGCAAGCTTACATTAACTGAAGCCATATATATTACTCCTTTCTAATAATTATTATAGTAAAAAAATTAAAGCTGCTTCCAAGTAGGAAGCAGCTTTACAGCCTGATTATTTATTCCCTACGCTGGCATTATCCAGATCAGGTTATGGGTCGGCATCGCCAATGCCCTCTCAGCCGGTTTTCCCAGCTCCCCTGTTATAGGTAATTGCAAACTAACTAAATAATAGCGCACCTAGAATTTGTTGTCAATATAAGTAGTTAGATAATTGTACTATTGCAGCTACCATTACTAACCAGTTTTAGCTCTGGTTCGCTTCTTGTATAAGAGCAAAAATATAGCGAGTAATATTTACTAAATCATTTATGCGAATAAATTCTTCCGTAGTATGAACTTTGCTCATTCCTGTCCCTAAATTTACGGCCTTGATCCCATGGGCATTAAAATAATTAGTATCGCTTCCTCCTCCGGAAGAAGCCACTTTAACGGGTAAATTTAATTTACGACCTGCTTCTTTAGCTATCTTTATAATAGCTTCATCCTCAGACAAATTAAAAGCCGAATAACTTCTTGTTACATTTAATTCCAAGTGGGCATCCATTTGGGAACATGCCTCCTGTAAGCAATCCACCATATGTTGAGTTTGTTTCGCTAACTTATCATCCTTCAGACTTCTGGCTTCACCTTCTAAGGAAACTTTATCACAAACAATATTTGTAGCAACTCCTCCACTGATCACTCCAATATTGGCGGTGGTTTCTTCGTCCACCCGCAAAAGTTTCATGTTATTAATGGCCCGAGCCGCAACTTGAATAGCACTAATACCATCTTCCGGATTAACACCTGCATGGGCCGCTTTTCCTTTGATAATAGCTGTTATGCTATCTTCCGCGGGAGCCTGCTTAATAATTGTCCCCGGTTCCCCACCGCTATCCAGCACGAAACCTATTTTAGACTTTAGTAAACTGTAATCTAAGAATTTAGAACCCAAAAGACCGATTTCCTCTCCCACAGTGAAAACTACTTCAATATCACCATGGGCTACTTTTTCCTCTTTAATATGACGCAGTACCTCTAATACACCAGCTATGCCCGATTTATCATCAGAACCCAATACAGTATCTCCGCTACTATAAATTATATCATGTTTGATCACAGGTTTTATTCCTTCACCGGGAGAAACAGTGTCCATATGGGCAGCAAAAAACAGTGAAGTATTATGTGAGCTATTTCCCGGTAGACGTCCTATGATATTTCCTGCATCAGAACCAGCGGCTCGCCCTGCTTCATCATCGATTATTACTTCTAACCCCAAATCCCTCAGCTGCTCCGCAAGATAAGCAGCAAACTTACCTTCTTTCCTGCTGGGACTTGCTATTTTAGCCATTGTAATAAATTCATTAATTAAACGTTCTTTATTAATCACTCATAACACCTTCCTTATCTGATACAACTTTAGCACCATTAATAATTATAGCCTAATTTTCTTGATTAAATTTACCACTATTTTTTTATAGATATTATCTTGACATATTACATTCTCCTGCATATAATGTTTATCAAACTAAAAAATATTTAAAAGTGATGCGGAAGAAAAGTATTTTGTGATTAAGTTTTCAGGGAGAGGATGCCTCGACTGAAATCATCCTTAGACTTATCTCAATTGAAGTTCCCTTCCAAACTGCCGGGTGAGCACCATTAGGTTAGTAGTCCAGGCCGGAAACTTCTACCGTTAAAAAGAAGGGGGTATCGGATTATCCTGTACTCTATCTATCAAGTGGAAGTAATGAAAAATTATACGATATTATAATTTATATAGACGTAATTACTTCAACAAGGGTGGTACCGCGGAAGCAACCTTTCGCCCCTTTAAGGGCGTTAGGTTTTTTTATTTTCTCCATTTTCATTTACAGATAATCCCGTACCCTATGAGGGGGTACTAATTTGTTATATTTTTTACTGGCAAATTAGTGCCAATTAGGGTGGTACCGCGAAAATCCACAGTTTCGTCCCTATTTTGGGATACTTACTGTGGATTTTTTTAATTCTAAATTTTATTAAAAAATTATTTTAGGAGGTACTACTATGATTGTTATTATGTCCAAAAGTATGCGAGAAGAAGAATTGCAAGGTGTTATATCTACTATAGAAAATCACGGGCTTCAAGCCCACATAGTTAGGGGTGCAGAAAAAACCATTGTAGGTGCAGTGGGAGATAAATCGCGTCTAGTTAAGATTCCCTTCCAAGCTATGCCGGGAGTTGAAGAAGTAATTCCCATTATAACCCCCTACAAATTAGCCAGCAGAGATTTCAAGCCGGAAGATACCATAATAAACATTAATGGGGTTACAATTGGGGGCAACACTATTCCGGTAATTGCAGGACCTTGTGCCGTAGAGAGCAAGGAAAAACTCTTAGAGATCGCTTGCCAGGTAAAAGAAGCCGGAGCACAGCTTCTTAGAGGCGGTGCCTATAAACCTCGTACATCCCCCTACTCCTTTCAGGGTTTAGAAGAAGAAGGATTAAAGCACTTAGCTTTGGCCCGAGAAAAAACGGGACTCCCTATTGTTACAGAAGCAGTTGATATGAATAGCTTAGAAAAGGTAGCTTATTATGCCGATGTGATTCAAATCGGAGCACGTAACATGCAAAATTTTGCCTTATTACGTGCAGCAGCCAAAAGTAATAAGCCTGTTATGCTAAAAAGAGGTCTTTCAGCTACTATTGAGGAATGGATTTTAGCCGCTGAATATATTATGTCTGCAGGGAACCCTCAGGTAATATTATGCGAGAGAGGAATACGAACCTTTGAAACATATACCCGAAATACTTTAGATCTTTCTGCCGTACCCATTATTAAACACCTTTCCCACTTACCAATAATTGTTGATCCCAGTCACGGCACCGGTAAATGGCGCTGGATACAACCTATGTCCCAGGCTGGAATAGCAGCAGGAGCCGACGGTCTTATGGTAGAAGTTCATCAAAATCCCAGCCAGGCTCTTTCCGATGGTGGTCAATCTCTCACACCTGAAAAATTTAAAATTATGATGGATAAAATAAAGGGAGTAGCCTTAGCAGTAGGTAGGGAGATAGCTTTATGAACAAACGGCAAACACTTGGATATTTAGGACCTCACGGTACCTTTTCCCATAAAGCGACCCGCCACTATGCTCTTGATGTTAAAGCCAACAAACCTCAAGAGCTTAAGGGCTTTCCCACCATACCCCATATCTTATCAGCTGTACAACAGGGAACAGTGGACGTGGGAATTGTTCCAGCAGAAAACTCTATTGAAGGTTGTGTAAACATTACCTTCGACATGCTGGCCCACGAATACTCACTTTTTATCAATCAGGAAATTATTATTAATATTCATCATCATCTCCTTACCCATGCTAAACGATTAACTGACATTACTACCGTAATGTCCCATCCCCAAGCCCTAGGTCAATGCCGTCGCTATTTACAACAATACTTGCCACAGGCTAAAATTCTTGAAACTTCTAGTACGGCCGAGGCCGTTCAACAACTATCTTCGGAACATCTTACTTACGCCGCCATCGGTTCTTGGGAAAGCCATCTTGCTTATAAAGTCCCTGTTCTCGCTGCAAATATCAGTGATTATCCTCATAATCAAACTAGATTTTTAGTTGTTAGTAAAAAAACCTCCACTCCTACCTGCTGTTCCTGCAAAACCTCTCTAGTATTAGCTCTGCCTGATGATAAGCCCGGTGGATTATATGAGGTTTTAGGAGAATTTGCCCAGGCCAACATAAATTTAAGCAGGATCGAATCTCGCCCTGCTAAAAAAGAACTGGGTAATTATATATTTTTTATAGACTGTGAAATAGACTCTTCCACAGCCATATTTAAAGGTCTTTGGAAGCAACTGGAGCCCAAAACTTCCTTGTTAAAATTCCTGGGCTCGTACTGTACTTTGAGAATTCCTGATGAGAATATTAGTGAAGTCAGGTAAGATTTACTATACAATATAATATTATGGTGATATCATACTTCATAATAACTAACTAACAATATCTCTAACTCTATATAATTGTATTAGTAAAGGAGTATTAATAATGACTTCACAAAAAAAGCTGCGTAAAACCCTTTCCTGGACTCACGGTACGGCTATGACTATCGGTGCTGTCTTAGGAACCGGTGTTTTGGTTCTTCCTGCTACAGCTGCTATTATGGCGGGTCCAGCTTCTCTACTAGCCTGGGTTTTCATGGCTCTGCTTACTTTGCCCCTAGCTTTAACCCTGGGTTATATGGCTATATATTATCCTAATGCCGGTGGCGTTGCCGCTTACGCCCGTCAAGCTTTCGGCCCCGCCGCCGGTACTATTACAGGTTGGCTCTTCTTAGGAACGGTTCCTGTAGGAGGCCCTATTACAGCTTTAATAGGAGCCAACTATATAGGTGCTATCTTACAGTTTTCTGATTTAACTATTTACTTTATTGCTGCATTTATTCTGCTTTTAGGCCTTATTCTCAATTATCGAGGTATTGAGATCGCAGGCTGGGCACAAATGGGAGTAATTGTTGTAATAGCAGCAATGCTTTTAGCTGCCGCCGGGGCCGCTCTTCCTTATGTAAACAAAGCAGCTTTTCAGCCCTTCCTCCCCCACGGCTGGAAGCCGGTAGGACAGGCCATGGTGGTGCTTTTTTGGGCTTTTGTAGGATGGGAAATGATAGCCCACCTAACGGAGGAATTTGCCAACCCCAAACGTGATATACCTAAAATGACCTGGTTATCAATCTTTATCATAAACGCCCTTTATCTCCTAGTAGCATTTGTTACGGTAGGTACCAATACTTACCTGGGAGAAGGAGCTATTGCCCCCCTTTCCATTATGATACAAAAAGGTTGGGGTCCAAATGCTGCCGGCATTACTGCTATCTTAGGATTCCTCGTTTGCTTTGGTACAAATCACATCTACATAGCGGGGTTTTCCCGCCTTTTATTTGCCCAAGCTAGAGAAGGGGATTTTCCTGCCTTTCTGGCAGCTTTGCATCCCAAATATGCTACACCCCATGTGGCTCTTATAACTATGGGAATCGTCAACATGCTGGTTTTAGGGATAGCTTATCTCCTCAAATTAGAGATAGCCCACCTTATGCAATTGATTTGTGCAATCTTTATTATGATCTATCTCATAGCTATGGCTTCCGCTATCCGTCTTTTCCATAACAAAAGGATTTTACGTTTACTGGCCTCCTGTTCTTTTCTCCTCTGTCTATTGATCTATTTATTTACCGGGTGGTCAAGTCTCTTCCCCTTTGCTTTTATCATGATGGGAACAATATTTTACTACCTCAAAAGAAGAAAACAGCAAACTGACACTTCCTGTTAGTTTGTCACTTTTAGGTCTATCACAGGATTAATCAACGGTTCAAAACCCTTAATCCAACACTCTACTACATCTCCATCGGTGATATGTACAGCACGAGGTGTTCCCGTAGAAATGATATCACCAGGTAACATCCGCATTACTTGGGAATGAAAGGATACTAAGAAATCAGGAGGAAAAGTCATATTGGCTACTACATTTTCTGCATGTATTCTTCCATTGATAACAGTGGCTACTTGAAGTTTCATTATATCTTCAATCTCGTCTGGAGTTACAAGTTGAGGGCCAAAACTAAAGAAGGTATCAAAACTTTTGGCTCTCGTTAAATAACGAGGATTTTTGCGTAAGATATCTTCAGCCGTCATATCGATAACGGTAGTGAAACCGGCTACCACATCAAGCCAGTCCTCATGCTTTACATCTTTACATTCTGTGCCTATTATTACTCCTAATTCACTTTCTGCCGTTGTCTTATGGGACTGCCAAGGTATTTTTATTTTTTCCCCCGGTCCAATAATAGTAGTATCCGGCTTCATAAAACTGGCTGGTTCTTCACTAGGTGCCTTTTCTGCCAAATCTGCCGCATGATCCACATAGTTCAAACCAATCCCCCATATCTTACGAGGTTTTCTGTAAAGTGGACAAAAAACCGCTTCTTCTTTTGCTATAGCCGGTATATTTTCTACAAGTTCTTTTCCTTCTATTCTGTACCAATTATTTAATTGTCTAACTTGTCCTAGACTAATAAGTTCCAACATGTCCGTGGCCCAATTCTGTCCTAACTTGTCGTTCACTTCTTTTAAGGGCACAATTCCTGTGGAAGTAACAATTGTAGCAGTTTCCTCTCCTTTTACCCTGATTGTAGCTAATCTCATGTTATCCCTTCCCTTCTCTAATTTTTCCTCCCACCTATATTATAATAATATTTCTGTATTTTTCTCAGTAATTTGTCGCTATATTTTGTTATTTTCCAATATTTCTATTTTTCCAAATGTGTAGCCAAAAGGCCCGAGCTGCATAACTCAAACCATGCTCTTTCAGAATAGCTGCATAGATGACCCTTTTTATGCCTTTTTTGTTAAGCATACCCTCTTTGATTTTCCCTAAGGCCAGGGCATCTTTGGCTGCCCAGCGTGAAACAACACTAATCCCCAAACCTGCAGCAACACCGTTGATAATGGCCCTTGTACTACCCAATTCTTTTATATTTATCTTATTTAAACTTTGCCCCCTGCTTTCTAAAAACTTTTCCACTATCTTTCTTGTACCCGAACCATATTCCCTCATAATAAAATTTTCTATATTTACTTGCTCCCACTCTTCATAAACGCGTCCCTCAGGAGGAACGATGAGAATAAGCTCATCTTCCATATAAGGTTGAATAATACAATTTTGTTCTTGATAAAAGGCCCCTAAAAAAGCTATTTGCACTACTCCTTTTTTTAATGCTGCCAAAACCTGTTTTGTATCTGATATTGTTAATTTAATTTCAACAGCAGGATAATCTCTTGTAAAACCGGCAATTAGTGAGGGAACAAGATATTCCCCCGGTAAACTACTGGAACCCAGGAGTACACGCCCTTTAGTCAAGCCCTTTATTTCATTGATCTTATCTTTTACTAACTCAAGCTTATTTAAAATTATTTCTGCTTCTTGATATAGTATCTCTCCCGCTTCAGTCATCACAATTTCTCTTTCTTCCCGCAGTAATAATTCAGCTGCAAAAAATTCTTCTAATACTTTTATTTGTTTGCTCAAAGCGGGCTGAGTTTGATAGAGCTTTTCTGCTGCACGGGTAAAGCTTTTCTCCTCAACAATAGTTTTAAAGGCCTCTAAATGCTTGATTCCTATCATTGCAAACGTTCTTCCTATTTTTTTATTTTTCTATAATTATACATATGCTGAAATTAAAATATTATCAAGCTAATATTTTAGTCCAACTGCTGTACAAATTATGTAAAGGATAATACAATTGTTGGAGAAATATTTTTTCATTCTAAATTTAGGTAGGTTTAAAAATGACAACAACAAATATTATCTTAATATTCATCACCGGAATCATTGCGGGTTTCTTGAATACCCTAGGGGGAGGAGGCTCCCTTTTAACTTTACCTATGTTTATATTTTTAGGGCTTCCTGCCGCCGTTGCTAATGGGACTAACCGCATTGCTCTAACAGTGCAAAATGCCATTGCAGTTCTTAATTTTAAAAGAAAAGGCTATTTTAACCTAAAGCTAAGTCTTTTATTGGGTATCCCTGCCGTAATTGGTTCTATCGTGGGAGCCCAGTTAGCTATCAATATACCTGATGAGGTCTTTAACAAAATCTTAGCCGTAGTAATGTTGATAGTTTTAGTCTTAATAGTCAGAAAACCTGTAAAAAATAAAACTGAAGAAGAAGCAAGTGACATGGATATAGCTTCTTCTCGTTATGTACCAGCTGCAATAACCTTCTTTTTCATAGGGATATATGGGGGTTTTGTTCAAGCCGGTGTAGGTTTCATAATTATTGCTGCCTTGTCAGTACTATCCGATATGTCTCTAGTAAAAATTAATAGTATTAAAGTTTTTGTAGTTTTATTTTATATGTTAAGTGCTTTATTTGTCTTCATCTGGAACGGTAAAATTGATTGGGTCTTAGGCTTAACCCTAGCTTGTGGCAATGGTTTAGGCGGCTGGTTAGGGAGCTCCTTTGCCGTAGCTAAAGGTGATAAATGGATTCGTCCCATCCTCATTACGGTAGTAAGTATTATGTCCTTAAAATTATTAGGTTTTTTCAGCTTTTTACAACACTTGATATAATTTAAAATCATAAAAAAGATCACTTTTATTATGTGATCTTTTTTTAATATATAAGTTTTTTATATTGTAAATAAAAAGTGAGCACGTAACGATCTACCTTGGACTGATATAGATAACTTCATATCTAACCGTGATCTTTCGACCACGATCAAACATTTCACTACCTATACCAATCGGTCGTTCGACCATACAAGATACCTGAACGACCCTATACAATCTCTCGACTGCATAGAATCGCAGAATATTGCATGCTTTCAGCACCCTGCATGATCTTAGCTCGACCCTATATGACAAGTTGGGTTCATACCACAATCAAATGTGTAATTCGACTGTGATACAAGCTTTCCCCGCCATATAGAATCTTCCCTCCGGCTGTATGCAAGCCCATAATAGTCAATCAGATTTTTTAATACCCTTCATAACTAGTTACGGACCTGCATACAACCTTTGGCCGACCTATACATACCCCTGGATAATAGGAGCATGTATAAGTCTGGGCTCAACCGTTACGTACCCGCACTTATAATTTAACCCGATTACTCTTTTTATATACACGTTTCTAAAAAACTTTTAAATTATTTTGCTCTATTGAAAATTAGAGAAGGGACGAAGATACCTCATATCTTCATCCCTTCTCTGTTTTAAACCATGTTTATTCAATATAAACCCATTTCAGTTCCGCCTCTGGTCCCACAGGCGGTAAGAAAAGTCCTTTTACATAATCTTTAGCAACGTAGTCCCGAGTATAATCAAACACTGGCAATAGGGGCATTTCCTCCAGCAGAATTTTTTCTGCATCATGAAGGGCTTGCATTCGCACCTGTTCTTCATTATTGGTAGTGGCCAGCTCGATATTTTTATCAAATTCCTCGTTGCTCCAGCCTGTATCATTATTAGCATTTCCCCGTACAAAAAATTCCATAAAGGTAAGAGGATCTGCGAAATCTGCATGCCAACCCATTAAGGCTAAATCATAATCTCGTTTTTGAGTTCTTGTAATTAGTTCTTCCCACTTTAAAGGAACTATTTTTAGGCTTATGCCTAAATTTTCCTGCCATTCTTTTTTCAGCTCTTCAGCTACAAATAAGTGAGCTTCCTGATCACTTATAAGTAATTCTAAACTCATCTGCTCTTGATCTTTCCCAAAATTCACTTGTGCCAAAAGCTCTTTTGCTTTTTTAATATCATTATCCGGTAGTAAATTACCACCTATCTCTCGGAAATCTTTTCCCGAGGCTTTCTCTATACTACCAAAAGGTACAATGCCTTCTGCGGGCGTTTGACCGCCTCGCAAAATATTATCAACAAGAGTTTTTCTGTTTAAAGCCATGGACAAAGCCTGTCGAACTTCTTTTTTATCTAAAAGTGTTCGAGCAGTATTTATTTTATAGTAATAATTGGCAAGAAGGGGACTATACTTTATGCCTTTTTCTTTTTCAATGATACTTTGAGGAACATTTACCAGCACATCAACTTCATTTTTTTCGTACATTTTCCAACCTGCTTCTGCAGAATCTGTAATAAACCAAGTCATACTTTCCAATTTAACATTTTCTTGATCCCAATATTTATCATTTTTCTTCAACTCAAGCTTTACGCCTGCTTCATAAGAATTGACAAGATAAGGTCCATTTTTGGGGATATATTTAATATTTTCCAATAATTCATTATTATTTTCGATAGCTTTTTTAGGCAAAGGATATAAGGCCGGGTGATTTAGCTTTTTAATAAAAGTAGCACTCCCTTTATTTAGTATAACTTCCAGAGTCTCTTCATCCAGAGCTTTGATGGCTACGTCGTTTTCTTCAATCTTTTTCCCACCATAGCTTCCATTCTCTGAGCGATAATAGGCTTCTGCATTTTTTACATCAAACAACATATAAGCATACATACTTTTATTATTTGGATTTAAAAGACGCTTCCAAGCATATGCAAAATCGTAAGCAGTCACTTTCTCTTCATTTGACCACTGAGTACTTCTCAACTTAAAAATATAGCGAGTGCCATTATCTTCAATTTGCCAACTCTCTGCCATGGCCTTTTCATAAGTACCATCAGGTTTCATTCTGATTAGTCCTTCGAAAAGTGAATTTACTACTTGAAAGTCAGCAGCTTGGGAAAACTTACCGGTATCTACTGTAAGGGAATCATTTATTAAACAATAATTAAGATGTTGAGCTTGAGGGTGATTCCCCTTATCTGCTGTACAAGCAGATAAAAGAAAAGTAGCTAAAATGATTACCAATAGTGACACTTGATAAAATCTTATTTTGAACATTGCTTTAAATCCTCCCCTGATGTAATACTGTTTCATAATATATGTTTTCTGCCACAGTGTAAACTACAACTTTATCCCAAAAACAATCTACTTTAACTCTACGAAATGCATTTCTGAAACGAAGATGCGTCCGTCCCCTCGGGGATTCCACTCGATATCCTCAGAAAGTCCATATATATCTTTTACATTTAATAAAATGATTCCGTAAGGGTCCTCATATAAAGTTTGAGCCAATTCTTTATATAATGCTTGTCGTCTTCCCGTATTCATTTCTTGTCTGGCTTCAGCAATCTTTTTATCTATCTCTTTATTGGACATGGCCGCTTGAGAGCCTCCTGTCTGCACCATAGAACTATATACCCGGTCCATATCAAAGAGCTCATTGCTACTGGAACTGAACTGAATATCAGGAGCTTTATCAGAACTGAATAAAATATCTAGAAATTCTTCCCATGTAAGGAAACTTATTCTTACGTTAAAACCCGCATCTGTCAACATAGCTGCCACAGCTTCTGTAACTTCCACATCTTTAAGCCAGCGTCCCCGTTCAGATACTAACTCTATCACTTCTCCGTTATATCCAGCCTCAGCTAATAACTGCTGGGCTTTAGCTTTGTTATAGGGATACGGGACCAGCTCGGGGTTGTAGCCAAAATATCCGGGTTTGCCTAATTGACCTCGGGCCGGTACAGCCTGCCCTAAGAAGAGATTGTCTATCAGAGCCTGCTTATCTATGGCATAATTTGCAGCAAGCCTCATTTCTTTTTTAACCATAGGACCTCGTAATTGATTAAATCTCATCCAACTTATTTCCAGTCCCATTTCTGTCTTTACTTTTGGTAACTCCTTTACGTATTCGGGGCGCATATTAACAGCAATATTGATTTCATCATTTTTTAATGCAGCTAATCGATCGGAAGCCTCCGGCATAAACAAGTATTTTATCTTCTTAATGGACGGCTTTTTACCCCAATAATCATCGAAAATCTCTGCTTCTATACTCTGACCATACTCCCATTTCGTTACTTTATAGGGTCCTGTACCTACAGGATGAACTCCCGCATCTTCTGGCTCTTCTTCCATATATTTCTTACAAACTACCTCTAGCCTTGTTAAGCGACGAGGCAAAATGGGGTCCGGGCCGTCTGTAATTATCTGAATTTTATAATCGTTAACCTTCTGAGCATCTATAATGGAAGCAAAATTACTTTTAGTTTGAGACTTAAATTCGGGGCTGATGATTCTTTTTATTGAATAAACTGCATCTTCTGCAGTAAAAGATTCCCCATTATGAAATTTTACATTATTTTGTAAGGTTAGCTCCCAAGTAGTATCATTTATATTTTCGCACTTCGTCGCTAACCCGGGACGAGGCTGATTTGTTTGAGCATCAAGTTCCAAAAATCTTTCAAAAACATTATCTGTAACTGCTCTCATATTACCGTCTTCGGCAAATTGGGGATCTAAAGTGAAGGGTTCTCCCTGTAATGCAATGACGACACTATCCTGTGCTTTATCCTTACGATTATTGGAACCAAAGTTGTAAAATGTTAGAACGAAAACAAATGCAGCAAGAAAAATTATTAAGGTAATCCGTATTTTTTTCATTAGTTTTCATTCCTCCATAATTTTTTAATAATTGTGCCTTATGTCACAAATCTAACTTTTAACTTTATTATCTATATTATAGAATTAGTTTAATTAAGTATACAATATTTTTTCAAAAAACATCTTGCAATATATCCAACTTTAATTGTATCATTGTATACAATGATACACAATTTGAATAAGGAGTGATTGTAATGGCTTCAGCCGTATCTGTAAATGGTGGTAGAAATATTTATTTAGTAGATACTACTTTACGTGATGGTGAACAAACTGCGGGTGTAGTTTTTGCTAATAGAGAAAAGCTTACTATTGCCCAAATGCTTTCTGACCTAGGGGTGGACCAATTAGAGGTAGGAATTCCTGTTATGGGTGGCGACGAAAAAGAAACTGTAAAGGCCATCGCCAACCTGGGATTAAAATCAAGTATAATGGCGTGGAACCGCGCTGTAGTAAATGATGTAAAGGCTTCTTTAGACTGCGGCGTAGATGCTGTAGCCGTATCTATTTCCGTATCGGATATACACATTAAATATAAATTACAAACATCCCGGGAACATGTCCTGGAACAACTGAGATCAGCAGTTGAATTTGCTAAAAGCAATAACCTTTATGTATCAGCTAACGCTGAAGATGCATCCCGCGCTGATGAAGATTTTTTAGTTCAATTTGCCCAATGTGCTAAGGATGCCGGTGCAGATCGCTTACGTTTTTGCGACACTGTAGGAGTTTTAGATCCTTTTACTACCTATGAAAAAATTTGCAGACTACTGGATAAAGTAAATATTGATATAGAAATGCATACCCATGATGATTTCGGTATGGCTACTGCTAATACTTTAGCAGGAATCAAGGCAGGAGCAAATTATGCTGGGGTAACTGTTAACGGTTTAGGTGAAAGAGCAGGAAATGCTGCCTTGGAAGAAGTTGCCATGGCCATGAAATATGTTTTAGGCTACGATTTAACAATAAACACCAAAGGTTTCTTAGAATTATGTCACTATGTAGCCAATGCCTCCAATCGTCCTCTCCCTGTAAATAAAGCTATCGTTGGTAGTAACATGTTTGCTCATGAGTCCGGTATTCATGCCGACGGTGCTCTAAAGAACCCTCATACTTACGAAGCATTTAAACCTGAAGAAGTTGGATTAATTCGTCAAATCGTTATCGGAAAACATTCAGGGACTGCTGCTATCATTAGAAAATTTAAAGAATTTAATATTGAAATTACTTCAGAAGAGGCTAACAAATTATTAGAAGAAATTCGCCAATACGCCATAGAACTCAAACGGCCTTTATTTGATAAGGAGATAGTACAACTTTATCGCCATCTATAAGGAGGAGCAGTCATGGGAAAAAATCTTGCAAAAAAAATTATAGAAAAACATCTTGTCGACGGCTCCCTTGAGCCGGGGCAAGAAATTTCCATAAAAATAGATCAAACACTGACTCAAGATACAACGGGAACAATGGCCTACCTACAATTTGAAGCACTAGGTTTTCCACGGGTAAAAACTAAAAGATCTGTGGCCTACGTGGATCATAACATCTTGCAAACCGGCTTTGAAAATGCTGATGATCATCGCTACATTCAAACAGTGGCTTCTAAATATGGGATATATTTCTCTCGTCCCGGTAACGGTATCTGCCATCAGGTCCACTTAGAACGGTTTTCTATTCCTGGTCAAACCTTGCTAGGTTCTGATAGTCATACTCCTACTAATGGCGGTATGGGAATGTTAGCCATTGGAGCCGGTGGATTAGATGTTGCAGTGGCTATGGGAGGCGGTGCCTATTACTTGCCCATGCCCCAAGTTGTCAATGTTCAATTGGTTGGTAAGCTCTCACCCTGGGTAACGGCTAAAGACATTATCCTAGAACTACTTAGAAAATTATCAGTTAAGGGTGGCGTAGGAAAAATCTTCGAATATACCGGTGAAGGTGTAGCCCAATTATCAGTTCCGGAAAGAGCTACTATCACCAATATGGGTGCTGAACTTGGCGCAACTACCTCTATCTTCCCTAGCGATAAAACCACTTATGAATTTCTCAAAGCTCAGGGGCGGGAAAATGATTGGCAAGAACTTATGGCCGACGAAGATGCTCTATACGATGAATATGTTACCATTGATCTTTCTACATTAGAGCCCCTTGTGGCCTGTCCCCACAGTCCCGATAATGTAAAACGGGCTAAAGATCTTGAACACCTCAAGGTAAACCAAGTTTGTATTGGAAGCTGCACAAATTCATCTTATGCTGATTTAATGAAAGTAGCTGCTATTTTAAAAGGAAAGAATATTCCTCCCGATGTAAGCCTGGTTATAGCTCCGGGATCCAAACAGGTTCTCACTATGCTATCTAAAAATGGTGCTCTAACAGATTTGATTAATGCAGGTGCCCGTATCTTGGAATGTGGGTGTGGCCCCTGTATCGGTATGGGCCAAGCACCAGCCACAGATGCGGTGTCCTTAAGAACCTTCAACCGAAATTATCAGGGTAGAAGTGGTACCAAAAGTGCCCAAGTATATCTGTGTAGTCCTGAAGTTGCAGCCGTATCTGCCCTTACGGGAACTATCACAGATCCCCGGAAATACGAGGCTGTCCAAGTAAATATGCCGGGAGAATTTTTTACTAATGATAATATGATCGTTCCTCCCGCTGAACCTGGCAAAGCAGGAGATGTAATCTTGGGCCCCAATATCAAACCTTTTCCACAAAACAAACCTTTACCTGCATCCGTATCCGGAGAAGTTTTGTTAACTATGGAGGACAATATCACTACTGACCATATTATGCCTTCTCCCGCTACACTTTTACCATTAAGATCCAACATTCCCGCTTTATCATATCACTGTCTCACTCCTATCGATCCGGATTTACCTAAACGGGCCCGGGAAAAACAAGGCGGCTTCTTAGTTGCCGGTGAAAATTACGGTCAAGGTTCCAGTCGTGAACATGCTGCACTAGTACCTCTTTACTTAGGCGTTAAAGGAGTTATAGCCCTTTCTTTTGCTCGTATTCATATGGCTAATCTCATAAATTCAGGGATCTTGCCGCTAACTTTTAGCAATCCTGACGACTATCAAAAACTAAAACTTGGAGATCAAATAGTAATTAGTAACCTACCTGATCAAATTATGAAGGGCTCTGCTATTACAGCCCTCAATAAGACTCAGGGCTATGAAATGTCTCTTAAATTAGAACTTTCTCCACGTTTAAAGAAAATCCTCTTATCAGGTGGATTATTAGCTTATACAAAAGCAAATTTGTAAATTGTGTCAATTTAAGGAGGATTAACAGTGCATAATGTAACCCTTATACCTGGTGACGGCATAGGACCTGAAATAGCACAAGCAACAGTGGAAGTTATCAAAGCTACCGGTGTCGAGATTAATTGGCATTCTATAGAGTTGGGACAAAATGCTCTAGCTAAATATAACACACCCCTACCGGAAGAAGCCCTGGAAAAAATAAAAGCAAATAAATATGCCTTAAAGGGTCCTATCACTACACCTGTAGCCTGTGGCTTCCGTAGTGTAAACGTAGCTTTACGACAAAATCTTAATTTATATGCTAATCTTAGACCTGTGAAAAGTTTCCCCGGCTTACCTTCCCCCTTCTCTAATGTAGATTTAGTAGTAGTACGAGAAAATACTGAAGATTTATATGCCGGAATTGAACATATGATTGGTGATACTGCCGCTGAAAGTATAAAAATCATTACCAAATCAGCATCAGAAAGAATAGCTAATTTCGCCTGTGAATATGCTCTTAACCATAACAGAAAAAAAGTTACTGCAGTTCATAAAGCTAATATTATGAAATTAAGTGATGGCCTCTTCTTGAATTCTTGTCGCTCCGTGGCTAAAAATTACCCCGACTTAATATTTGATGACTGCATCATTGATGCCCTCTGTATGAATCTTGTCCTCTCACCTAATAAATATGATGTCATGGTTTTACCTAATTTATATGGAGATATTGTTTCCGATTTATGCGCCGGTTTGATTGGTGGTTTAGGCCTTGCTCCTAGTGCAAATATCGGTGATAGTGCTGCTATTTTCGAAGCAGTGCATGGAAGCGCTCCTGATATTGCAGGCAAAAATATGGCTAATCCTACGGCTTTAATTCTCTCAGCTGCTATGCTCCTGGATTTCTTGGAAGAACGAGCAGCTGCCCAAAAGATTCGTAATGGCGTATATCATCTTATCTCCAATAAAATTTCTCTAACACCAGATCTAGGTGGTACAGGAACAACGCAAGAATATACCGAAGCTTTGTGCAAGTATATAACTCAATAGTTTGCAACTTGTCTTTAATCATTATTTATATTAAAATAGACGTAACTTGTAAGCCACCTTTATAGGAGGTAAAAGAATGGTGAGAGAAATAGACTTTTCATCAAGTCCAACTACTTCATTGCGAGATAAAGTATTTAAATACATTAAGTCTCAAATTATTAACGGTTCTTATAAATCGGGAGAAAGTTTAATAGAATCTAAACTTGCTGAAGAATTAGGCGTCAGCAGAACACCTATTAGAGAAGCCATACGATTACTGGAACTAGAAGGGCTGGTTGAAACAACACCAAATAAAGGAGCAATTGTTTTAGGTATCTCCCAAAAAGATGTAGAAGATATCTATAGCATTAGGCAGTTAATTGAAGGTCTGGCAGCACGTTGGGCTGCAGAACGCATGACAGATTCAGAAAAGAAAGAATTACAGAAAATTGTAGATCTAATGGAATTTTATGCACAAAAAGGTGATGTTGAAGAATTAGCTGACCTAGATAACCAATTTCATCATCTTATCTACGAAGCGTCCGGTAGCAAAATTTTAAACTATACCCTCACTACTCTTCATCAGTTTGTGCAATTAGCCCGTTTAGAATCTTTGAAGGTTCCCAAACGTCTAGATCGTACCTTGGCTGAGCATCACGCCGTACTAGATAGTTTTTTAGAAGGGGACCCCGATAAGGCCGAAAAAATATTAACCAATCATGTTCAACAAGCTTTTTTAAATATCAAAAATAAAAATAAATCAAAGTAAAGCTGAACAAAACACACAAAGCTTCCTTCATCATTTTGAAGGAAGCTATTTTTATAATAAAATAAAAAAATTTTATTTTTGATAACTGATTACTTCTAAAAGAGCATTTTCCGCATTATCTATATGTTCTTTAGCAGCCTGCTGTGCAGTTTCAACATCTCTAGCAGCAATTGCCGCCAAAATTTTTCTGTGCTCATCTAAAGCAAATTTCATCCTGCCCGGCACTGCTAATGTAGTGGTTCTAAATCTTTGAACTTGTTCTCTTAATTCTTTAATCATTGTTAACAAGCGGCTGTTTCTGGCAGACGCATAAATCATCTCATGGAATTTTATATCTATTTCTATAGTTTTTAAGAGATCACTAGTTTCCCAGAGATGGGCCTCCATTTCCAAATCTTGCTTCATTTCTTCTATTTCTTCTTCCGTTGCACGTTCCGCGGACAATCCTGCAGCTAAAGCTTCCAAAGTTCCCCTTATTTCAAACACTTCATTAATATCCCTAATTGATAGGCCGGATACATAGGCTCCCTTACGTGGAATCATGACTACATATCCTTCTAATTCTAATTTTCTAATAGCCTCCCGTACAGGAGTACGGCTAACCCCTAATTCTTCAGCTAGTTCCGTTTCCATCAGTCTTTCGCCAGGTTTTAAAGTTTGATTAACAATAGCGTCCCTTAATGATTCATAAACCATTTCTCCCAGTGGTCTAAAGTTATCTATTTTTATTCTGAGAAGTTCTCTGTCAGCCATATAAATCCCCCTTTATTATTTAGAAATATCATAATTCTTCTTCTTTAGCTGTTGTGGGGTATAATAAGTTTAGCACAATATTCAATTATTTCTCTTCTTCTGACAATTCCAATGAATACTCCACTGTCATCAGTAACAGGAACAAAATTTTGGGTAATAACTAATTCTATTAAATCCTCCATTCTAGCATTAATGGAAACCGCTTTATTCCGTATATGTCTAGCTATTTCCATTAACGGCACCTTATGAGTGCTTTCTAAGGATAAGCCCGGCGTATTCTTTATTTTCCAGAGCAAATCACCTTCCGTGATTGTCCCCACATATTTACCGGCCTCATCAATCAAGGGAACAGCTGTATAACGATGGTATTCCATTTTTTCCAGGGCTTGCCGCATAGTAGCGTGACTAGGTAAAAAAACTACTTCTTGTTTTGGTGTTAAAAAGAAAGATATATTCATTCTCAAGTGTCCTTTCAAAAATGTCAAAATTGCATGCACTACTCTATATTATACCTTGTTTATAGTTTTTTTTAAATTGCAGCTAACCACCTAAAGTTATATCCTGCTCCTCATACCAATGTAAAGCATCGTATAAATGATCTATACGATAATCAGGCCACATTTCATCAACAACATAAAAATCAGCATAAATTGATTGTACAGGTAAGAAACCACTTAATCTCCGTCTTCCCCCCCAACGTATTATTAAATCAAGGCGAGAAATATCTCGCGAGGCAATAGTATTTAATAAACCATGCTTGCTGCTGTTATCTTCACCGGTAACCAGTTTAAAAGCAGTACTAAGATCCCACTGCCATCCATAATTAACTAAAAAATTTATCCTCATTAACCCTCTGCCAAATTTTTTTCTAACAACATAGCTCTTCAATTCTTTAGGAAAAAGAGGAGATTTATTATTTCCTACAACTAATAGATCTGCATCGCGATCTGCTAGTTTCATTACTGCATCCACACAAGCTTTTTGAAAGGCTTTTCTCTGTTCCGCAGGTCTTTTCGTGTTATCTTGTGTAAAACCATAAAAGGTCATCTCTTCAATTCCCAGCTCTAAGCAGTGCTCGTATAATTTAAAACCCGGATCTATGCCATAACTATAGCCTTTTTCTTTAGTAAATCCATTACTAAGGGCCCATCTCCTATTACCATCGGGAATAATTCCAATATGACGGGGTAACCTTTTAAATATCTTCTTATTATTTAGTGCAAGTTTCATGAGCTCACCTAAATTTTAATAATTTATTCTTAATTTGCCCCCTATTTATGGTAATATACATAGGCATCACATAATTTTGTTTATGATTATATACATAAAGGAGCTAACTATGTCAAGTAAAACTCGCGATTTTACTACAGGAAGCATTTCCAAACATTTAATTGCTTTTGCTATTCCTATGTTTATGGGAAATTTATTGCAGGCACTCTACAATGTTATTGATAGCATTTGGGTTGGCAGATTTCTAGGTCCCGACGCCCTTGCTTCCGTCTCCGTAAGTTTTCCTATTATATTTATCCTGGTATCTTTAGTAATGGGAATAACTATGGGAACTACTACCCTGGTGGGACAATATTATGGTGCTAAAAAGCCGGAGCTCATGCATAGAACCATTGGAAACTCCCTTCTCTTGCTAACCCTCTCCGGTGTAGTCATAACAATATTCGGGATCTCTTTCAGCACTCCTATGCTTCGCTTAATTAATACCCCTCCTGAAATTCTAGCAATGGCTGATGGTTATCTGAGATATTTTATGGCAGGAATATTATGGATGTTTTGGTACAATTGTATTACCTCTATCTTACGAGGTTTAGGGGACTCTAAAACTCCCTTGAGATTTCTTGTTTATTCCACCCTATTAAATATAATCCTGGATCCCCTCTTGATTTTTGGTATAGGACCCTTCCCTGTCATGGGTGTAAACGGTGCTGCTTTAGCTACTATTATCTCGCAAGGACTATCAGCAATTATCTCTATACGTTATTTATTTTTCACTTCAGGCCTGGTTAAACTCACTAAGGAACTGTGGGTACCTGATTACAACCTAATAAAAATAATTATAAAAATCGGTCTGCCTACAGGAATTCAACAAACCTTAGTTTCTTTTAGTGCTTTGATAGTAAGTTCCTTGATTAATCTTTTTGGTAAAACAGCTGTAGCAGGCTTTGGAGCTGCCGTAAGGATCGATCATTTTGCCATCATGCCTGCCATGAGCATTGGTCTTGCCGTTACATCTCTAGTAGCACAAAATATTGGGGCCGGTAAAGAACACAGAGTCAAAGAGTCCGTCTATTGGAGTGCCCTCTTAGCCTCGGCTATTACGGGTATTGTCTTAATAGCGGCCCTTATAATTCCGGAACTCCTGCTCTCTCCCTTTACTACTGATACTGCAGTCCTCCAGGCGGGCACTCTGTATCTGCGTTATATTGCCTTTTCCTATATTCCTCTTGCTTTAATGTTCACTTTAGGAGGGGTTTTCAGAGGGGCGGGCGATACTATGGCTAATATGATAATTACCCTCATCTCTCTCTGGTTAATCAGAGTACCC
>JAHDSB010000114.1 GCA_018433015.1 Clostridia bacterium
CCCTTTAATACCAGAGATTTCTTCATTAGTACCGTTGATTTGAGTTTTAATTCCTCTTAGCTCTTGCAAGACAAGGCGTTGAAATTCAGCTTCAGTCATGAAACCTACCTCCATATAAAAAAGTACAAGCTCATCTATAAACTTACTATACTATAAATTATAAGAGAGAGGCAATGTAGATTTTAGGGTGTTTTCTCTGCTTGCTCCAGCTAATAATTTCATCTCTCAAAACAAAAATATTATGATAAAATTATAGAGTCCTTTATACTAGGGGTGTGTAGAGACTTTATTTATTGAGGAGAAAAAATGATATTTAAAAGTTTAAAAAGGATTATACAGATTATCTTGTGGGTTTTAGTTAATATATTATTTATTTGTTCAGGACCATTACTGACGGGAATATTGTCTTTTAGAGGTTCTTTAGAGCAAAAAGCCCTGGGGGTAGTTGCTTCATTTATAGTGTTTTGTATCTTAAGTTTAAAATTTGATTTTGTACGGAGAACATTTAAGCAAATAAAGTTTTCGTATCTAGCGGTTTCCGGTGTGTTTGCCATGGTTTCGGCCAAATATTTTGTTAATTATTATAATGGTTGGCTGGAAGCTTGGGTTATAACATTAAGGGATAAGTCCGACATGGCATTATATAGTCGTTTGATAGATATTTTGTTAAATATCGTTACTTCAAGAACTTATATAGGAATATTAATAATTTTTATATTGTTCATCTTTTGGTATTACTTCTTTATTAATTACTTTCCGGCTATGAAGAATTTCCTTCAGGGGTTAGATAAAATAGAACAAAGGTTTATCATTATTTCAAGTATCTTATTAGCCATAGCCCTAGTTGTAATTTATACAACAACTAATGTTTTTTATTTGCCCAGCATCGATGGCAGAGTGATTAATTATGATGTGATTTATACCACAGATACTGGTAATCAAATGGCTACTAATGTATTTGTTAAAATAGGAGCGCCGGAAAATGACTTGCGCCAACCCTTATTTGGGTTGTATGCTTTACCCTTTGGAATTCTTGCTACAATAATGGCCAAGTTGTTATTCTTCTTGCCCCATTCCTATCC
>JAHDSB010000117.1 GCA_018433015.1 Clostridia bacterium
TGTTTTTTCCGGGTCGGTCCCACTTGGAACCTCATTACGCATTAATATGTAATCTCACTTAGCTCTAAGTGGCCGTATCCCCCCTTTCAAAAATCGTAAGCAATTAACCTAAACCCTAAAGGTGAATTACCTTTAGAAAAATTAATCTTTTCTATCCTGTCCTAATGTTCCTTCTTCCAGGGAGATGCTTATGTACTGTCTTTGCCTACATATGCATGGCAAATACTACACCTCATTATATCATACAAAGTATTGAAGTCAATAGAATTGAAAGGCCGAAATAATGGAAATCTTCTCATTGATTTGGTGTATAGCTGCCATTTGCCTTAATAAATCTCCCATTCTCTTCCTTTCTGCCAATCTCAAAGGTTATAGGCAAGGCTCATATCTCATATTAAATATATGTGCTGTCCCTTTACTTAGAACTATTTTTAGTTTTCATACGGGATTTTAATACTGCCCCTACAAACTTAGGCAAAGCCAGCATCCGTTTGTAACGCTTGGGTTCCTTAACCAGGCGATAAAGCCATTCCAAGCCCAGATTCTGCAGTAACACAGGTGCCCTTTTGGCAGTACCCGCTAAGACATCAAAAGTACCTCCTACACCAATCGAAACAGGTACCTGCATGTCTTTGAGGTATTCCTGGATGAACAGCTCTTGTTTCGGTGCTCCCAGGGCCACCAGAAGAATATCCGGTTTTGCTTGTTTTATCTTCGACACTACCTGGTCATTTTCCTGCTGGGAAAAGTATCCGTGGTGATAGCCTACGATATTCAAATGATTATGTAAGCTTAGGGTGTTGAGCACGGCCTTTTTTACTACCTCCGGCCCTGCCCCTAAAAAATAAAGGCTCCACTTTTTCTCTTCCCCCACACGAAATATTTCCTGAGTCAGGTCAATGCCTGTGACTCGTTGGGGCAAATGTTTTCCTAATAGTCTGGCTGCTCCCATTACTCCTGAACCATCCGGAGTAATAAGATCGGCCTTAGCAAGCAACTTAAAAAACTCTTCTTCCCTATAAGCCTTGTAAATGATTTCGGCGTTTGCCGTCACAACATGGCGGGGTTTTCTTTGCTCCACCATGATGCGAATCCATTCCAACACCTCATCCTTAGTCATGCCGGCTACAGGGACTCCTAAAATGTTAACAGTCTCCATTCTCATAGACGTCAGACTCCTTTAGTTTGTTCCCAAAATATTTTTAGAAATAAACTTTTTTCGGAGAGCATTTTCTATTGTATCACTTTTTCGCCAAACCTGTACTATCATTTTTAGATTTTTCGTCATAAATTTTTCCCAATATATCCTGAAGCGCCTGTTCATCGGCAATCCAGTAGCTGGCTCCGTAGTTGATATCATCACTTACTCCCGGAACCATATAGGTAGTTATTTCTATATTATCCAAATCTTTAAAGCAATTGGCAATCTGCAGCATCTTCTGGATTTTCATATCCGTCTTAACATGTTTGTTCAGTTCTTGTAACAGATCAGGAATCTTCCACACCGTGGAAAAGCTTAAGGCTTGACTGCTTAAAGCCTTAAAGAACTTCTGTTGCCTTTCTATTCGTCCGATATCTCCCCGGCCGTCGCCGCGCCAGCGCACGTAGGCCAAGGCATCGTGACCGTTTAATTTTTGCATTCCTGCCTTGAGGTTGATACCTTCTTCAGGCAAATACATCCTTTCCTCTACATTAAGAGTGATACCACCCAGCACATCCAGCAAACTGCTGAAGCCTTGGAAATTAGTCTCTACATAATAATGGACAGGAAGTCCCAGAAATTTTTCTACCGTTTCTATAGTGAGAGGGACACCTCCTGCCGCATGGGAATAATTGATCTTTCTGGTGATTCCTTTGCCGGGAATCCGCACCCGAGTATCTCTGGGAATAGATAATAAAGTTACATCTCTATTCTTAACATCCAAAGATGCCAGAATGATAGTATCGGAGCGGGCAGGCTCGTCCTCCCGCTGATCAATGCCTAACAGCAGAATGTTCAAAATTTCCGAGGATTTATAAGTAAGTTCTTCCTTGCTTTTTTCATCTTTTTCTTTTTCTACAGGTACTATGGGCTCAAAAATCAGTCCCGCAACCCAATAACCCAGCCAGGCACAGAGGAGAAAAAAGACTACTACTACTGTGATGCCTGCAGGAGTAAGCTTCTTCCTTTTCTTCCTTCCCAAGGGTGGAAAATCTACATTTTTGTTGTCTTTGGAATCCATCTTTCCCCTCCGGATTTTATAGATGTTGTTGCCACGGTTTTTTATATCTTCTTCTCTATACTACCACAATTATATTCTACAGGAAATTACAATTTGTTTACAAAGAACGTTTCTTACCGGATGTTTACAGCAATGGCGTTCCTTTCTTCCTCCGATAGCAACTCTTTTAAGGCCGCCAGGTCCGCTTCCCAATACCATAGGCCATCGATTTTCTTGTTTTGTCCAGGCAAGACAAGGGTATTGATTCCCTTTTCCAAAGCATCGGGAGCTATACGGGCTAAGGCTACCATCTCCTTGACCGTCATATCGGTTTCCACATTTTCCTTGACTATTTCAAATAAATCCGGCAGCTGAGTAAGGTTCTTCCCTGTCAGCACCTTCTGGGCTACCAGCTGCAGCACTTCCTGCTGTCTTTTGGCCCGGTCGATATCTCCATCACTGGTACCTCTAAAGCGGCAGTAAGCTAAGACATCCTTCCCGTCCAGCACCTGTTTCCCGGGCTGTAAATCGATGTCTTCCAAGGGCACATACATGCGTTGGGGCACATCCACCTCTACGCCCCCTACCAAGTCAGCCAGCTTGACCACACTTTTAAAATCTACTATGGCATAGCGATCTATCTCTATCCCCAAGAAATCATGGATAGTTTTCTGGGCCAGCTCTTCTCCCCCATAGGCAAAAGCGGCATTAATTTTATCCCAGGCCCCCTTTATTTTAACCCGGGTATCCCGGGGAATAGAAAGGAGAGTAACCTTTTTGGTTTTGCCGTCGATGCTAGCCAGGATAATAGTGTCGCTGCGGCCATAAGCACCTTTTCGCCCATCTAACCCTAACAACAGGACATTAAAATGGTCAAAGCCCAGATCTTCTTCCGGCTTTTCCTGGCCCTCCTTTTGCGACTCCCCAGGGAGCTGGAAGTACCAGTCATATGCTAAATACCCAATACTGAAGCATAAAACTATAGTAATAAGGGCCGTCATAATTTTATTGGTTTTCATTATTTTCACCTATCTTTTTAAACTAAATTACTGTTTAATGGTTACTGTTTTAGTCGTAGCATTCCAGGCAAATTCAGCCCCCAGCTGTTCTCCAATAAAGCGCAAAGGTACTAAGGTACGCCCCTCTTGAATCACAGGAGCCGCATCCAAGGTAACTGCTGTGTTGCCCACTTTAGCCAGTTTTTGATTCACATAAAGCTCCATAGTAAGATTACCATAAATACAAGTTACTTTCTTTGTTACTTTATCCCAGTCGAATTGAGCCCCCAGGGCTTCCCCAATAAAGCGCAGGGGAACCATAGTACGCCCATTTATAATAATAGGAGGCGCATCTAAAGCTACCGGCTGTCCATCGATATAAGCAGTTTTATTTCCTATTGTAGTAACGATCTCTACCCCTAATTGATTCTTGATTTCTTGTAAGGTTCTTTCCATCCTGTCATAAGTAGCTTTGATACCGGCCATCTGCTGTTCCAAGGGAGCAGTAGTGGTGCGCAGCCAATTATCAAAATAAAGTTTAGTCATCAATTCTTCCACAGCCCACAGGGGTAGACTTACTAATAACATTACACATATTATAGTAATAATATTTTTCTTCATAACTACCTCTATCTCTTTTATCCGGTGCAACCGTCCGTACGCTTCCTATTAAACTAAATAAGTAAAAGCAACGGTAGGAGCACTTCCCTTGTTTCTCCTGCCAACAAGGGAAACTTCCATCGATGGAAGTTTCCCTTTAGTTAGCAGTAACTTAGTACATTCTACACTACAAAAAGTCAATCCTGCAACCCTTTTCTGGTAATTACAGTAAATTCTCGTCAAATTTCTCCACATATCTTCTTTGTTTTGTATGAATTTGTCGATATTTCAAAAAATTTTTCGTATTTTTACACTTTTTGCGTAAAATCACTTAACTTTTTTTTCACAATCATCTATAATAGTATCATAGCCACAAATGACCCAGCCAAGATTTCTAATAATATTTATAGAAGGTGATATATTATGACACAAAGACAAGCTAACGCTCTCCTTGCTGAGCGTAACCGTCTGTTGGATGCTTGGCGTACTGCAGAGAACTCCAGTAAAATGCAGATTTTAGTACGCATCGACGACATCGATGAACGTCTTCGTACTATCCAGCAGAAACCTGTGATGCGAGAAGTCAGAACTCGCAGATTCATTCGCAAGTAAAACTAAATATAACCCCGGCTTCCTTCTACTAGGCAAAGCCGCGGTTGCACTAATATTTCTTATTTTTATTTTTCCCTTACAATCATTACAATTAATAATATATATTCTCACTTTTTGTGGCAGTATCTCAAACTTATTCCCACAGAAAAAACCCGCATACTCTATGCGGGTTTTTTACTTTTTCTTTATTCTTTTATTTCCGGATCGGCAACAGCTGCTTTCCAGTTTCGTGTGAGATCCTGATATAACATATCGGCTATCCCCAGATTATCAGGGGATTTAGCCATCTCCTTACTGTATTCCGTATCTAACATATCCTGAAAAATTCTGGTAGCGCTGCTCTGGGGCAAAAGATCATTTTTAGGAATGCCCTTCCTCATCTGACTCAACAGTTGATTAATAAAAAGGGCTTCCATTTGCTGACATGCTTCTTTTAGTTGGGTTTCATCCTGCTTTTCTTGAGCTTGGTCTACCATTTTTTGAAAATCTCCGTTTTTAGCAGTAAGTTGCTGATTCTTTTTAAGTTGTGAAGCGGTGGCGGTGAGGGCATCTATCTTCATCTTACATACTCCTAGCGTTTCAAGTTATTAGTCATACCCAGAATTTCATCGGAAGTCTGAATGGATTTGGTATTAATCTCATAAGCCCGCTGGGCAATGATCATTTTAACCATTTCTTCTACTACCTTAACATTTGAACCTTCTAAAAATCCGGACTGTATGGAGCCTATCCCATCTTCCGTAGGTTCGGCAATATTCACTTCTCCACAAACTTCATTAGCCTTATAGATATTGGAACCCAAGGATTCTAACGCAGAAGGGTTAATAAAGTTAGCTAAATAGATAGCAGGAGCATTGCTCCCAGATTCTATTTCAGTAGTAACTAAACCTTTTTCGCTGATATGTATTTCATTGTTATCTGTCTCAGGTTTAATGCGTTTGAGGCTTTTGCCATCCACACTAAGACTGGGATCAGTGTTTTCATTTCCCTCAGGAGATACTAAGTAATAGCCGCTGGAATTTACCAAATATCCTTCTCCATCGATACGGAAAGCACCTTCCCGGGTGTAGCCTACTTCACCATTAGGCATCTGTACCATGAAGAATCCTGGCCCGTTTATGTTCAAATCCAGCTCATTTCCCGTCTCCTGGGGAATACCTTGGGCAAAGTCCTTCAGAGTACCTACAACCCGCACCCCATTACCTGCCTCAATCCCAGTGGGGTTAAAGAAACCTGTTTCCGAATATACCGGTTTCTTGATGGATTGATAAAGCAAAGATTGAAAATCGGCTCTGCTCTTTTTAAAACCTGTAGTGTTAACATTTGCCAAGTTGTTGGATATTACATCCAAATTAAACTGCTGGCCCTGCATACCCGAGCCGGCAATGAAAAGGGAACGCATCATGGGATTTTTCCTCCTTACAACTCTCTCTTAATTATTTTCTTCCATTTGTTTCGTCCCGTGCTTTTTTCTAAATCGCTCCTCATTACATTAATATTTAAGGGAAATCATAGGGGATTTTCTCAATCAGTCAAAAATCCGGAGGCTTCTGCCCAGCAGTCCGGCCTCACACCTATAAACGGCCAATCTCATTTACAGCCTTGTTCAACGTACTATCATGGGTCTGAATTACTTTAAGATTAGATTCGTAGGAACGCATAATAGTGATCATATTAACCATTTCTTCAATGGTATTCACGTTGCTTTCTTCTCTAAAGCCTTGGGCTACCTGGGGTGTTTCCACATCTTCCGGTTCTTCTCCTTGGAAAAGGGAGGAACCTTCTTTGATTAGGGGTTGGGAAAACTTAACGATTTTCAGACGATCAACTTCTTTACCACTGCTAAAAATACGGCCTTGCTCATCTACGGAAAAATCCCCCTCCATTATATATATGGAACCGCCCTGCCCTTGGACAGGATAACCGTCGGAGGTAACCAACAGTCCGTCGGGGTTAATATTGAATTCACCGTTTCTGGTATAACGTTCTCCTTGGGGAGTATTTACAGTGAAATATCCCTCACCCATTAAGGCAATCTTGGTGGGATCTCCTGTCTTGCTATGAACCCCTTTAGAATGATCTGTCACAATTTCATTTAGCTGTACCCCCATGGTTAAGGGACCTACCACAGGTCTTTTATCGGGTAGAGAAGGATCTTCCAAACGGCGTACCAGCATTTCGGGAAAGGCTTGGGCCGTAACAGTGTCCTTTTTATAGCCTACAGTGTTAACGTTAGCCAGGTTATTGGCTGAAACCTCCTGGCGTTTTTCCAGTACCTTCATACCCATGGCACTGGTATAAATACCTTTAAGCAAGAATTACGCCTCCTTAAAGAAAAAAATAAAGACTAAGAGCTTTGTACCCTTAATCTTTATATTCTACATCCATGTCTTTTTTCCTTATTTTTTTCACAACTTTTTTCAAAATAATATATTCATACTATCTGGCCCTGCGAAAAGAACGGGCTGTTTCCAATAAATCCAGATGCACTAAGGCTTTAGCCGTTCCCAAGGCTACACATTGGACAGCATTTTCCGCAATATGTACAGGTAACTGGGTGCCCCGGGAGATAAACTTGTCCAATCCGTGGAGCAGAGCACCTCCTCCTGTCAAGAATATCCCCTTATTCATAATATCTGCTGCTAATTCAGGAGGTGTCCTTTCCAGAACTTCCTTGGTGGCAACTAAAACTGCCTCCAGAGGCTCTTTGATAGCTTCATAAGCTTCCTCTGCCGTAACGGTAATATTCTTAGGTAAACCGCTGACTAGGTCTCTACCTCGGATATCTGCTTGGGCCTTGATCCGTTCTTCCGGGATGGCTGTTCCCAGCTCTATTTTTATTTCTTCGGCGGTGCGTTCGCCGATCATCAAATTATGATAACGCCGCATATAGCGTGTAATAGACTCATCTATCTTATCTCCGCCGATGCGGATAGATCTGCTGGTTACAATTCCTCCCAGGGACAGAACGGCTACGTCTGTAGTTCCTCCACCAATATCTACCACCATGGAGCCACTGGCTTCACTGATATCCAAGCCTGCTCCTAAAGCTGCCGCCAGCGGTTCTTCAATGAGGAAAGCCTCTTTGGCACCGGCAGAAACCGCGGCCTGCTTAACTGCCCTTTCCTCTACACTTGTGACACCCGAGGGTATGCCTACCATTACCCGGGGTTTAAAGAAGAATTTCTTATCTATAACTTTACTAATAAAGTAGCGCAGCATCTTTTCTGTCACATCGTAATCTGCAATGACGCCTTCCTTCATGGGTCGGATGGCAACAATATTGCCGGGAGTTCTTCCCAGCATTTGTCTGGCTTCTTCGCCAACGGCTATGATATTATTTGAATTTTTATCTATAGCAACTACTGAAGGTTCATTTAACACTACACCTTTATTCTTTACATAAACTAGTACACTGGCTGTACCTAAATCAATCCCGATGTCTTCACCGAAACTAAAAAACATTAAAACCCATCCTCCCCTAATCCTTACTTCCAAAAGTGTTTCATCTCATATGGTGGTAATTTCTACATATATTGACTTTTTCCTCTTTGTTTCTAGCAAAATTTATTCCTACCATTTAAAAGAATTGTCCTAATTTTCTTGAGCTTCCTTATATTTTCTCTTTGTTGCTTCACCGCCCCGTAAATGCCGCTCAGCTTTATTCTGCTCTAATACATATTTAACCTGGGCAGCAAGTTGTTTATTAATAATCGGCAGCCTTTCCGTCATGTCCTTATGTATGGTGCTCTTACTAACACCAAAGACCGTAGCCGTTTGCCTAACTGTGGCTGTGGTATCCAACATGTAATGACAGACTTCCAGGACGCGCTTTCTAATATATTCCTGCATCATCTCACCCCACCTTATCCTTTTTTCTGTAAATGTATATGTGGGGAAATAAAAAAAATGCAAGGCAACCTTGCTAATATTGCTGGAATATTTGGGTAACTCGTAAAAAACCTGGTAGAACCTGGCTTTTCACTGTAAATAAAATGAGCATTAAAGCTATTTACCATGACAGCAAAATATCAATATATTGTAAAAACTTTAGTAAGTTTAGTATTATCTGAATATTATCAGTAAAACATTTGGGCAACCATCTTATAATATTTACCTGTTACATTATATTTATCTGTCAAACTGAAAACAACAGGTAGATTGTCCCTATAATTATATACACCATCACGTTTGTCTGCAAAAGTAGCTTTTACTAATTCATCACTTATCTTAAAATACTGGTATTCTGTATTATTATATGCAAAATTAAATTGCAGTCGTCGATTTCCATGAAACGTTTTAATAAAAATATATGAATTCTTAACATTAACAAATAATAAGGAAGATTGTCCGCCCAATTCTTCTTCGGATACTTCCTTCCCCTTATTGTAAAATATTTTCTCGACTTTATCGTAACCTCGATATTTAGTCAGCTCTGCTAATGTAATTTGCCCTGTTTTTTTCCACTTTACACTTGAATCATATACGTAATTTTCAGGTTGGGAATACGTGGGTTTATATGATGATAATTTAATTTTCACCTTATCAAGTACCTGTACTTGCTTCCCATCATTATATGTAATATCGTTAACAGGGACTGAACCTTCTTTTCGAATATTAGTAGATATGGGTCTAATCCATTCCCCAGTAATTGTATCAACGCCCGCAATACAATATTCACTGTGTTTAGAACTCTTCGCTAAAACAATGATTTCTTTATACATCTTCTCCCCCTATAAATGAACAATATCTATCTCATTAAATACTTCCCTGAATTCATTGCCTACTAACCTTCTGTGGCATTGATCCGCCTTTGGCTCACTACAAAGAAGACAAATTCTTTTATCTACTGAATAATTGGATTGAATATATTCCCGAATATTTCTTTCAGCCATTGTTTGACTAAATTCTTCTACATATTGGCTCCATGTAATTTCTTTCCTCTTATATTTTTTTAATGTTACCTCAGCTGGTGAAAATTCAAGGTCGTGAATATAGTCTATATTACAGATTTCATACAAAAAATATTTTATGTCAGGGTACTTAGCAAAACCTGCTAATTGAGATGTGTTATTCAAGCGGATATCCACTACAACTTTTATATTGTTATCATTTAATAGTCTAAAAAAAACTTGGGCTGTTTTTTTGGTGAATCCAATTGTGTATATTTCTCTCTTCATGATATATTCACCTTAACATCCTCATAAATCTTGTATCCTATTTCACTATTTCTATATTCATAGCTTTTATTTACCATCTCTTTCCATGATAGATTATCCGAAAATATAGATAACTGTTTTCTATTAGGGAAGTAGTGCTCTACTAATCTTTGTTCTACACTTTCTTGTAATTCAATGGCCCCATCTGCCAATATATTTTTTATGTTATATCCTAATTGATGAAATTTCCTAGCCACCATTATATTTCTGTGGCATGTACTCGGATCTTTCTCAGCACACATAAAAGCGAAAACATAATTTAAAGCTATCCCGGCCTCAACTTTCCTTACACCATCTAAAAACTGCTTAGACTTTGTATATTCACCGAAGTCTAGGTATCCCTTTTTATAATACTTTTTATCTTCTTGTCTTGCACCAAATTCTTCTTTGTAGTTTCTGTATATTATTCCATGTGATCTCAAAATTTTCTCCAAATTAATTTGATTATAATCCTCATAAAACTTCGAATTCGGATTACTTCTTACATCAATTAGACTGGTGATTCGATATTTTTTTAGTACCTTAATAAACTGATCAATTTTGAAACATGAGTATCCAATAGTATATATATCTTTCAGTGACACATCATTAATACTTTTCATTATAATCACCACCATTTTTATTATATACCAATATAACATTTATTTACATACTAATAGATTCACATAGCTAAATTTAACAATATCTTTAGTTTCAAAAATCTATATTAGCTAAAAATCGTCTCCAAGATTAGCGTGGTCCCAAGTTTTTACCATGAAGTGCTAAAAGAAAAAATATTCCAAAGGGTATATTGATATTCTTAACGAATGTATTTTCCCATATAAAAACCTGCCTTTGTTGCAACATGGGCAGGTTTTTCACTTTTAGTAATATTTACTGTAAATAATCCAAAGGATTTGTTATTTTTCCATCTTTACTTAATGTGAAGTGGAGATGAGGTCCTATCGCTACTTCTCGGGAACCGGGTTGACCAATGCGGCCGATCTTCTCTCCCGCCTGTACTTCCTGGCCCTCTTTAAGATAAGACATTTCTAAATGGGCATAGACACTCTGCCATCCCCCGCCATGATCAATTACTACTTTTACTGCTTCCTCCTTGGAGGTTTCTACCTTCACAATCTTTCCCGGTAAAGCCGCCTGTACTTCTGTACCCCGCTCTCCTTTAAGATCTACCCCATCATGATATCTGTAATCCCCGAAGGTCTGCCAATAACAGATCCCTACTGGGCGCAGGACTTCTCCTTTTACAGGCCACACCATTTCCTGCAGCTTTCCCTGCAGGGAATCAGTCTTTTGTACATCTCCTTGTACCCCTTGCTTCTTAACTGCAAGGACTTCCCCTTCAGCCTCTACTTTTTCTTGTCCCTCAGAAATCGGGGAAGAATTGCCCTTATCCCCCGTCAGGAACGGCTTCTCTTGATTTACCTCTTCTTTTTCTGTCAGCTGAGGAGGAAGAGGATGCTGTAGATCTAGCTTTATCAGACTATCCTGTTCTTCTGCCTCCAGGACACTTTCCGCTACACTTTTCTTTTTATTTAACAAACTTTGATCATCAGAGGTAAGACCCCTGCCGATAAAGGGCAGACAAAAAGCAAAGCTAACAAGTACTACTATGGTATAAAGGCCTAAGCGCTTTAATTCCTTACCTTGTAAATCTAAAATCCGGGATATTTTTTCTTTTAGCATTTAAATTCACCTCTTTATTAAGTATGTCCATTTTTTTCCTGCTGCAAGCAAGAATTTAAGAACACTAGAGGTGCAAAGAAAAAAAGAAAATCCGAAGCTTAGTAGCACCAGCTGCTAAGCTCCGGATTTTTATTTACCTTATTTATCATCTAATATTTTTTAGCTGATGTGGTCCATAACTTACTTCCCTATAACTACTATTTTTTAACTATTTCTTACTTACGTTTTATCCTGGCATATTTAACATCTGTATAATAATGGCTCAATATCTCCTTATAGCTCTTACCTTCACCGGCCAGAGCTCCCGCACCGTACTGGCACATACCTACCCCATGACCGTAACCCCTGGTCTTAACAGTGAGCTGATTACCCCTTATCTCCCACTGGGCGATAGTTGATTTTAAATCAAGCTTACTTCTTAATTCACTGCCCCGGAGGGTCTCCCCATTAAAGGATAAGGTTTTTATCCGCCCATTGGAGGTTTTCTCCTGGACTTTTAACACATCCCTGTTAAAAATTCCACCCACAGGCAGCGCCTTATTTCCCCTCCCCAGCAGATTAGGTAAATCCTGCAGATTAAAGACCTTCACCTCTTCCTTGTTATGATTAGGATGATTATTACAACTGACACTGCGCAAATAAGGGATCTCCATCTGCCAAACATCCTCAGAGTTAGCTGTACCTACGCCCCCACAGGAAGCATGATAGAGGGGATCGATAAGTTTTCCCTCATAAACAATTACAATATCTTTTGTTTCCCGTACGGCTTGAATGATTTTGCTTTGATACTTTTTAAAATTCCATTTTCCCCAACGCTTTCTCATTTCCTCACTGCTTATCCACGCCTGATTTATAGTGTGATCAGAAGATAAATCCGCCCGGGGGTCCAACTTTTTTACCCGGGGATCTGGAACCTGCAAACGCTTCACAGCATAAGTACGGGCGGCTACGGCCTGGGCTTTTAGTGCTTCTAAAGGAAAGGAGGCGGGCATTTCCGCTGCCACTACCCCTACCACATATTCTTCTAAACCCATTTCCCTAACTTGCCCTTCTTCCTTCACATAGAGTTGCACCTTATTCTCATCCCCCTCGATTTCTACGCTGCTATCTCCGGGAAAAAACAACAGTACTGCCCCAGGCAGTATTATCAACAGGAGAATCACAGCCAGCACATATTTAAATAGGGTGCTCCTCATCATCCTTCTTCTCGTTTTCTTCAGCCAGCGGGGCAATTTCATCATCCTTTTTTAAGAAAATAACTACCTATAAAATATGCCCGCGCCTCCAATTTAGAACAGGAAATACTTCTTAGAAAAAAAGAAAAGACCGGATTCTTCCGGTCAGATTCGTCTAATTCTTGCACCTACGCTTTGTAGTTTTTTTACAATATTATCATATCCCCTATCGATATGGTAGATATTGCTTATTTCTGTTTCTCCTTCAGCGACTAAACCCGCCAGGATCATAGCTGCACCCGCTCGCAGATCAGTAGCCTTGACAGGGGCCCCCATCAAATGAGGAAGACCTTCTACCACGGCACTGCAACCTTCAATCTTAATATCAGCACCCATACGTCTTAGTTCTTCTGCATGCATAAATCTATTTTCGAAAACAGTCTCCGTAATAATGCTGGTTCCTTGAGCTACTGTAGCTAAAGCCATAAACTGGGCTTGCATATCCGTAGGAAATCCGGGATAAGGTAAAGTCTTAACATCCACCGCCTTAATATTTTCCCGGCCGGTAACAATCAAACCTGTGGCAGTTTCCTGAATTTCCGCGCCGGCTTCCCTAAGTTTGGCTATTACAGGTTTTAAATGATCAGAGATGACATTTTCTAAATGTAAGGTACTTTTAGTGATAACGGCAGCCACCATATAACTTCCCGCTTCTATACGATCGGGAATAATAGTATGGGTTGTGGGGCCTAACTTCTTAACCCCTTCTACCTTAATCACTTTTGTACCTGCACCTCTGACTTTACCACCCATATTGTTGATAAAGTTAGCCAGGTCTACGATTTCCGGCTCCTCTGCCGCATTTTCTATAATGGTAGTTCCTTCCGCTAAGACACCTGCCATTAAGATGTTTTCCGTAGCTCCTACACTAGGATAATCCAGATAAATCCTGGCTCCCTTCAAACGAGGGGCTTCGGCCATAATATTACCATGTTCCATATTTATGCGGACACCCATGGCTTCAAAACCTTTGAGATGCAGATCAATGGGACGTGTTCCGATGGCACAGCCCCCGGGCATAGAGATTTTCGCTTTGCCTAAACGCCCTAACAAAGGACCCATTACCAGCACAGAAGCTCTCATCTTTCTCACATAATCATAAGGCGCTTCGCATTTATTAATATCACTGCAGTTGATATTCAAAGTTTGATTATCATCCCAGTGTACTTTAGCTCCTAATTCAGCCAATACCTCAGATATGGTTTTTACATCTGCTAAATGGGGTACATCCTGAATCCGGCAATCTCCTTCTGATAATAAGGAGGCAACAATTGTTGGTAATACAGCATTTTTAGCTCCACTTACAGTTATACTACCGGATAAACGTACTCCACCTTCAACAATTATTTTTTCCAATCATCTTCCTGACGACAAAACCACTGTTGAAATTTCCTTGGATACGGTTTTGCTTCCAGGTTTACCCCCTCTCTCTTTAATGTTGAGTCACCATCCAGACAATAATTCGGGGAAAAGTTGCAATTTCCTTTTTTGATTTGCTCTTCTTTCTGTGGAAATATTTGCTTTATGACAAATTTTTTTGTCAATCGTTTATTAGTATACCATAATTTTTAATAATCCTGATATATAAGTGGAGCACCTACATAAATATTAGTCTCATCTTGACTTTTATCATAATGAAGAGCTACCTGCAAGTTAATTTTTCTACCTTTAACTTCGGCCCATCTTCCTCCCCGAGGAGTATAAAAAGAAATACTTGTTAAAGTCTCGCCCTGGATACCTTCTACCATTTTAGCTTGTACGGTGCGGGCAGCCTTTTTGGCCCTACGACTGCAATCAACTTCAGTAATGAATCCCGGAACACTACCACTAAAGGTAACGCCTATATCCGGTTTCACAGCAAGTTTTTCTAGGAAGGCGGTAAATTGTTGATAAATCTCTCGGGCCTTTTCCGTATTTGTAGTAGTATATAAAAAATTATAATAGCAAATAGGTGAAGCAGAACCGCCCCTAGGGGACTGTAGCACCAGATGTAAACGTCCTTGGGGAAAAGTTTCCTGCTGTTTCAGAAGGATAGTGTCCTTATTGTCTTTAATCTCTACATTCTCTTTATCCAACATAAAGTGGGCCGCTGCCTGATTATAAATATTTTCTAGGTCATTTTTCTTTTCTTCAGTATTAATTTGTCCCCAGACTTGCACTTTTATTTCCTTAAGAGGGATATTAAGAGCTGTAAAAGCTTTACAGCTAACAGCATAATTATCCTTATATAGTATGGTGGGAGAATATATTCCCTTATTAAAACCTACTAGCAATACAGCCCACACCACAATTGCCATACATAATAAAGCAGAGAAAATTTGACTTGTATTAAGTTTTTTAGCAAAGTGAGAAGTTTTAGCAAAAAAAACCATGGTCCGTTTCATAAAATTACCTCTTTTACCTTAAATTCCACGTAACCATAGTATAGCCTGCCACCACTTCTTTTAGTCTTAACCTATTGAATATATAGAAAACTTAACTTATACCGAGTGTAGCGAAGGTAGAAGTTATAGTTGCACTTACACTCGTTTCCTTTAGAGGCTTAGAAGTGGTATCTATTATGTTTTCCACCTTATAGAATATATTAACTTTCATTGTCAACCTCCCCATTGAGGAACTCTTCAAATTCGTTATCAGCATTTTCAGCAATTTGGAAATCGTATCCAAAGTCATCAGGCTTTTTATTGAAAAGGTACAAAGTATCTACAAATTTATCTTCATCTATTATATTATCTTCAAAGTTTCGAATAATTAAATCAAGGTCTTTGGGAGAAATGCCTATATTATTAGTAACTGAATTTAGCTTTAAAAAAACATCTTTGTTTAAGTTCTTACCTATACATCCATATTTCCCTTCCATATCACGTTCATCGATGCAATAAAGATGTTCATACTGTTGTTCAGAAATAGAATCTATTTCTTTTAATCTCTTGACTATTGATTTATATGGTAGCCACCAGTTACAGTGTAACCTAGCAATAAAACGTAGTAGTGTCTTGATTTGTATTTCTTTAAGGGTAGAGGATTTGAACTCGTTAAGAAGGATACTTTTTAATATATTTTCAGGCAATAAGAATTCTGCAGCGAAGAGATTAGCCTGATTTTCTATTAAATTGTCTGCTTCTTCAGCCGAACGGCTAAGATGGGAGCAACTTTTAGTATAAAAATGATATAATTCATGGGCTATAGCAAAAATTTGCTTATCAAAATAGTCCGCAGTATTAAGGCCTATGAAAATTAGCTCTTGTCCACTTTCTTTAGAATACATAAGTGCAGCAGAAAAAGCTGGTTTTTCTTTCTCTGATTTGATTGGATATTCTAACAACCTAATGTTTAATTTTTCAAGAATAGTAAAGATACTGCTTGCAATCGGTGTTTCCCCTACGAAGCCTAATGTACGTCTCTCTTCTTCAGCTAATTTACGTATGTTTTCTACTTGTATTTCATTAAGAACAATTAAATGATTCATTTTCAGACTTGCTCCTTAATAATATTTGTTGTCTAAGAGCTAACATCATGGTAAATAGTTTTTCAACGCCTTCTTTCTCATATTCGCTTAAGGTTTCACTTCGCAACGCAATAAAAGAGTTATTTTCTTCCTTCTCAATAAACATATCTGTGATTTCAAAGTCTAGTATATTAGCTAATGATTCAAATTGAAGAATAGAAGGAATGAAATTTTGACGTTCTATACGACCAATCATTATTCGATTTATTCCAGTAAGCTTGCTAAGGTCTTCCTGTGTTAATCCTTTTTCCTCACGTTTTAATTTTACAGTTTTTGCTAACTTTGCTATTGATAATTTTTTCATGCACTGAATCCCCCTTCCACTACATATTATGCCCATTCATAATTATATGATAATATTAATAACATTATAAGTCAAAATAAAAATATAGTATAAGAAATAATCTTTATTATGAAATTATTAATAACATATGTATAGTACTTCAAGTTAAATCAGAAAAGAAAACAGGACCAATACTAAGTACAAAGTTTAGTGTTGGTCCCGTTTTTAGTGTATGTTATTTTGCTAATTATATTGACTATTTTTCAGAGATATGAATATACTATTAATAATAATGTGATTTACTAACATAAATTATGTATAATTATGTGATAAATCTTGGAAGGTGATACTTATGGAAAGGTTTATTTTACAAGATTTGCTCAAATGGAAAGAATCAAAATACCGCAAGCCCTTAATTTTGAAAGGTGTTCGGCAGGTTGGTAAAACCTGGGCCCTAAAAGAATTCGGCAAACGGCATTATAAAAATACCGCCTATTTTAACTTTGATGAGCACGAAGAATACAAACAGTTTTTTGAAAAGACCAAGGACGTTGAACGTATTTTACAAAATCTGATGATGGCAAGCGGACAAAAAATAAAACCGGAGGAAACCCTCATTATTTTCGACGAGATACAAGAGTGTCCTAACGCCCTTAATACACTCAAATATTTCTGTGAGAATACACCGGAATACCACGTGGCCTGTGCAGGTTCTCTACTAGGCATTACTTTGGCAAAGCCTGTTTCTTTTCCCGTGGGCAAGGTAGATTTCATGGAAATTGGCCCCATGACCTTCACCGAATATTTAATGGCTAATGGTGATGATAATCTTGCTGCCTATTTAAGTAGTATTTCTAGCATTGAAGCTATCCCCGAAGCTTTTTTTAATCCCCTTTATGAAAAACTTAAAATGTATTTTGTTACCGGCGGAATGCCGGAATCCGTTCGAACTTGGACAGAAGAACGAGATGTTGAGCAAATGCAACAGGTCCTTTCTAATATATTAGGGGCATACGAACGAGATTTTGCCAAACATCCGGAACCTAAGGACTTCCCAAAAATTTCTCTCATCTGGAAATCAATTCCCTCTCAGCTTGCCAAGGAGAATAAAAAATTTCTCTATAAAGTAGTTAAAGAAGGGGCCCGGGCCAGAGAATATGAAGACGCACTACAATGGCTTTGTGACGCTAACCTAACTTATAAAATTTACCGCAGCAGCGCACCGGGGTTACCAATTTCCGCCTATGGTGACCTATCTGCATTCAAGCTCTACCTAGTGGATGTGGGACTTTTACGCCGTTTATCTCTCTTGGCACCTTCTGCTTTCGCCGAAGGCAACAGACTGTTCGTGGAATTCAAAGGGGCACTAAGCGAAAATTATGTACTTCAAGCCTTAAAAAACCAGTTTGAGGCAACTCCACGTTATTGGACCATGGAAAATCCCCGTTATGAAGTGGAATTTATAATTCAGAGGGAAAATGATATTTTTCCAATCGAAGTAAAATCAGAGGATAATGTAGGGAGCAAAAGCCTAAAGAAATATAAAGAAAAATATGGTGATAAAGTCAAACTTCGTGTTCGTTTTTCCTTGAACAACCTAAGGCTGGACGATGACCTTTTGAATATTCCCCTCTTCCTGGCAGATTATTCCGACAAACTTATGGGGATAGCATTAAACTAATTTAAACTAACTTAATACAAAAACAAACAAATGCACCTTAAGATAAAGCTTTAAGGTGCATTTGTTTTAGGTTAATTGCTATTATGTCTAGCACATTATATAATTCTCTACTATTTACAAATATCCTGTTTTTTTCGCCAAAATATAGTAATTTACTCTCTATGTTCCGCTGCCCGTATGCGGGCGATGGCTCGCTGCAAGGCCAAGCGGGCCCTTGCCACATCCAGGCTCTTGGCCCTTTTCTTAAGCCGCTTCTGGGCTCTGACTTTAGCTTCCCGGGCTCTTTCCACGTCAATTTCTCGAGGTTTTTCAGCAGCATCGGCCAAAATAGTTACCGTATTTTTTGCTACTTCTAAAAAGCCTTCGCTGACAAAGAAAAAGTGTTCCTCTTCCTCCTTGGTATATTTTAAGACCCCGGGATGTAAACCCGTTACCAAGGGAGCATGATTAGGCAAGATCCCCATTAGTCCTTGAAAAGCCGGAACAACCAGAGAATTTATTTCTTGATCCAAGGCTATCTTTTCTGGAGTAATTATTTGCAGTTTAAGGACTTTTTCCATCCTTATTCCTCCAATTCAGCAGCTTTTTTCACTGCTTCTTCAATAGTACCCACCATATAAAAGGCTTGTTCCGGAAAATCATCATATTCTCCTTCTATAATTCCCTTGAATCCGGCAATAGTATCTTTAATGGGCACATATTTACCGGATTGCCCCGTAAACTGCTCCGCTACAAAGAAGGGCTGAGATAAGAAACGCTGAACTTTACGGGCCCGTGATACTATGGTTTTGTCCTCATCGGAGAGTTCATCCATTCCCAGGATAGCAATGATATCTTGTAACTCCTTATTGCGTTGAAGAATCTTTTGCACTCCCCGCGCTACTTCATAATGCTCTTCTCCCAAGATGGTAGGATCTAAGATCCGGGAAGTAGAATCTAAAGGATCTACAGCAGGATAAATCCCCATCTCGGAAATGGCCCGGGAAAGTACGGTAGTAGCATCTAAATGAGCAAAAGTAGTGGCAGGGGCCGGGTCTGTCAAATCATCGGCCGGTACATAAATGGCTTGTACAGAAGTAATAGATCCCTTCTTAGTGGAAGCTATCCGTTCTTGAAGTTTACCCATTTCCGTAGCCAGGGTAGGCTGATAGCCAACGGCGGAAGGCATTCGCCCTAATAAGGCTGAAACTTCCGATCCCGCCTGGGTAAAACGGAAAATGTTATCTATAAAAAGTAACACATCCTGGCCTTCCTGATCACGAAAATACTCGGCCATGGTTAAGCCTGTTAAGGCCACCCTTTGCCGGGCTCCGGGAGGTTCGTTCATCTGACCGAAAACCAGGGTAGTTTTATCAATAACTCCCGATTCCTTCATTTCGTTCCAGAGGTCATTACCTTCCCGGGTACGTTCTCCTACCCCGGCGAAGACGGAGAATCCGCCATGTTCGTAGGCGATATTTCGAATCAGTTCCATAATCAAAACGGTTTTACCTACTCCCGCACCGCCAAAGAGACCAACTTTACCACCTTTAGCATAGGGAGCTAAAAGGTCCACAACTTTGATCCCCGTTTCCAGGATTTCCGTGGATGGCTCCTGGTCTACAAAAGCCGGGGCATCTCTATGAATGGGCCATTTCTCCTTAGTTTTTACCGTTCCCGCTTCATCGATGACTTCCCCAATTACATTAAACATGCGCCCTAAAGTCTCCCTACCCACGGGTACACTGACAGGACTACCCGTATCCATGGCTTCCATGTTACGCTGCAAGCCGTCGGTAGAAGAAAGGGATACACAGCGCACCAGATTATTGCCCAAATGCTGGGCGGCTTCCATAGTTAAGTCAATCTTCTTTTTCTCATCTTTTATGGTTATAGCATTATATATGTCAGGCAGTTGTCCTGCGGGAAACTCCACATCTACTACAGGTCCTATAACCTGTATTACCTTTCCTGTGGTACTCATTTACCCACCTCCTCAAGGATTAAATCACTATCAACTGAGAGCATTGGCACCGGCTACGATTTCACTTATTTCTCGCGTTATGGCAGCCTGACGAGCTCTGTTATAGGATAAGGCCAACTTCTCCAGCATTTCATTAGCATTATCTGTAGAAGCCCCCATGGCTACCATGCGGGCCCCATGTTCACTGGCTTTGGCTTCTAACAGAGCATGATAAACCTCGTTATCAATATATTTAGGTAGTAAAACATCTAAAACTTTAGCGCGATGGGGTTCAAAGATATATTCGGAAGGGGCAGCACCCGCTTCTCCGGCGATGGGTAAAAGTTTTTTTAAGACGGGTTGTTGCTGGATAGTTGAAATAAATTGTTGATAAGCCAAATATACTTCATCATACATACCCTCTTCATAAGAGTCTACAACCAGTTCGGCAATAACCTTGGCCTCTACAAATTCCGGAGTATCGCTAATATTACTAAAATCTTCCTGTAAATTCCTCCCGCCCTTGCGCACAAAATCAAAGCCCTTACGTCCTACAGCTATATATTTAATCCCCACATCTTTAAATTTAGCTTCTTGGGTCGCTACCATCCGCAAGAGATTAGTATTATAGCCCCCGGCCAGGCCCCGATCCGAGGTAAGTAATACTATCCCCACATTTTTAACGGGCCTAGCTATCATGAGGGAATGGGTCTTAACTTCTAAAGAAGCAATCACATGTTCCAACAGTTGCTCCAACTTTTCTGTATAGGGTCGGGATATAACTGCTGCTTTCTGAGTTTTCCGGAGTTTGGAAGCTGCCACCATTTTCATAGCTTTCGTGATCTGCTGTGTGCTTTTTACACTTTTTATATGGCGTTTAATGTCCTGTTCACCCGGCATTTTTCCACCACCTTACTGTCCAAAAGAATCTTTAAAAGATTTAATAGCTGCCCTCAGCTTTTCTTCCACTTCTTTGGTCAGCTTTTGTTCTGCCTTAAGCTCCGCCAAGACATGACTTTGTTCCGTAGATCGCATATATTTTAAAAAGTCTTCTTCAAACTTCTTGATTTTTTCCAGTTCCACATCATCCAAAAAGCCTTTGGTTGCACAATAAATAACGGCAATCTGTTCTTCTACAGGCATGGGCTTGTATTGTCCCTGTTTTAGGATCTCCATAGTCTTCCGGCCTCGATTGAGGCGGGCTTGGGTACTTTTATCCAGATCGGAACCGAACTGAGCAAAAGCTGCCAACTCTCTATATTGGGCTAAATCTAAACGCAATGTTCCCGACACCTGCTTCATAGCTTTGATCTGGGCCGATCCCCCGACACGAGATACGGAGATACCTACGTTAATGGCGGGACGGAAGCCGGAGTGAAAGAGATCCGATTCTAAGAAGATCTGTCCATCTGTAATAGAGATAACATTGGTGGGAATATAAGCGGAAACATCTCCGGCCTGGGTTTCTATGATAGGCAAGGCTGTCATGGAACCCCCTCCCAATTCGTCACTGAGTTTCGCTGCACGTTCCAGCAAGCGGGAGTGGAGATAGAAAACATCGCCGGGATATGCTTCACGTCCAGGGGGACGTCTCAATAAAAGAGAAAGTTCGCGGTAAGCTACGGCCTGTTTGGAAAGATCATCATAGACGATCAGTACATCCTTACCATTGAACATAAACTCTTCTCCCATGGCACAGCCGGCATAAGGGGCTATATACAAAAGAGGTGCAGGTTCACTGGCCGTAGCTGCTACTACTATGGAATAATCCATAGCACCGAAGCGCTCAAGCTTCTCCACTACTCCTGCAACGGTGGAAGCCTTTTGCCCGATAGCTACATAAATACAGATTACATCCTGCCCTTTTTGATTGATGATAGCATCAAGAGCTACCGCTGTTTTACCCGTCTGTTTATCACCGATAATCAGTTCCCGCTGTCCCCGACCGATGGGAACCATAGAATCAATAGCTTTTAGTCCTGTCTGCAAAGGCTGATGGACAGATTTACGATAAACTACTCCGGGGGCAAGGCTTTCAATAGGTCTAAACTTATCAGTATCTATAGGACCCTTGCCATCAATAGGTTGCCCCAGAGCATTAACTACCCGACCGATAAGGGCTTGACCTACAGGTACTTCCACGATGCGACCCGTACGTCTCACCTGATCCCCTTCTCTAATCTGACTGAAAGGACCTAAAATAGCACAACCGATATGGTCTTCCTCCAGATTAAGGGTCATGCCATAGACTCCCCCTGGGAACTCCAGCATTTCTCCGGCCATGGCCTGGCTAAGACCGTGAATGCGGGCTACTCCATCTGCCACCTGAATTACAGTGCCTATATTTTCTACCTCTATATCATTCTGGTAATTTTCTATTTGCTGTTTGAGTATAGAGCTAATTTCTTCCGGTCTTACATTCATGTTTTTTTCACCTCTAATCCATTAAGCTGCTGCTTTTGAAGATACTCCTTCAAAAGAGCTAACCGTTTAACAATACTGCCATCAATAACAGTTTCGCCAATTTTAATTACTAGTCCACCCAAAAGAGACGGATCTACAATATTCTTGAGGCGTATTTTTTTACCTGAAACTTTAGCTAATCTCTTTTCCAACTTATGAAAATCTTTATCTGTTAAACTTACCACAGAATATACTTGTGCTTCTACAATACCTCTAGTCTCATCTGCATATTTAAAATACTGCTGAATAATCTGAGGCAAATAATCTTCTCTTTTCTTATCTATAATCACATTGAGAAAGTTTTCAATCAGAGGTGAAACTTTACCAACTAACTGCTTATTCAGCAATTCCTTTTTCTCTTGAGGTTGTAAACGGGGATCCAGAAGAGCTATATAAAGCTTATTTTCTGTAGCTAAAACTTGTAAAACTGCTTCCAGTTCCTCTTGAAATTTATCAATAAGTTTGTGCTCTGTAGCAAGCATCAGCAGGGCCTGGGCATAACGGCGGGAAACCCCCGGATTATTATTCAAGAGACATCCCCTACCTCTTTAATAAAATCACCAATCATTTTTTCATGATCTTTCTTATCAAGATTTTTATCGATGATCTTTTCTGCCGCCATTATAGCCAGGGAAGCTACTTCGTTTCTCAGTTGGGTTAAGGCTTCCTCTTTTTCCCGGCGTACTGCCACCTGAGCCTTTTCTGTAATCTTATCTGCTTCCTGACGAGCTTCTGCTATGATCTTTTCCTTATTTTCTTCTCCCAGCTTTTCGGCCCTTTCCAGAATAGAGCGGGCTTCCTGCCGGGCATTATGCATTTCTTCACTATACTTTTCCTTTATTTTTAGAGCCTCGGCTTTAGCATCTTCGGCATTTTCCATGTTTTTTCTGATTTCCTCTTTTCTTTCTTCCATCACACTTAATAGAGGTTTGTATAAAAATTTATTTAAAACGACTACCAAAATTAAAAAATTTATGATAGCCCATACCATATCAGGAATATGAATTTCCAACTCTTTCACCTCTCTTTGCACTGCTGAGAAATCAGGGAAAAAGCTTTAGGGCGGCTTTACCTTAGAAGTTTTACTTTCATCTTCCAGGGCCGCCCGGAAAGCTTAAAGGTTATATTTTTCCTAACACTAGAATCGCTACCAGCAGACCATATATGGTCAGAGCTTCCATAAACGCTAGCGATATAACCATAGAAGTACGAATTTCTGATGCTGCTTCGGGCTGTCTTGCCATAGCTTCCATAGCTGAAGCAGCTGTTTTTCCTTGAGCCAGTGCAGGACCAATTGTAGCTATTGCGATTCCCAATATAGCAGCGGCACCCATTAAACCTTGAGCATCCACCTAAAATCCCTCCTTTCTCATATCTCACAAATACAGCATAAATTGTGCTTAATGTCCTTCGGCTGTTGCTGTAGCTATATATAAGGCCGCCAAAAGAGTAAACACAAAAGCTTGTATTAAACCAAACAATAATCCCAGTAACATCATGGGAAGGGGTAGAACAAAGGGTAACAAGGCAAAGAGCCCTGCAATTACCAATTCTTCACCATAAACATTGCCATAAAGACGCAAGGACAGGGAAAGAGGCTTTACAAATTCCTCTACTACGTTGATAGGCAAGAGCAAAGGGATGGGTTCTAGGAAATGTTTAAAATAGGATAACCCCTTTTCTTTTACGCCGTAATAATGAGTGGAAAAGAATACAACGATGGCAAAGGCTGCCGTTACACTCAACGTACTGGTTGGAGCCTGCAGGCCCGGAAGATGTCCAGCTCCCGGTAATAAGCCTGAATAATTGGAAGCCAGGATCAGGATAAAAAAGCTGGCCAGCACAGGAAAATACTTCTTAGCCTTCTCTTCACTACCCATGGCTTGTGTTAAAAAGTCCAAAATAAATTCCAGCAGAAATTCCAGAGCATTTTGTAAGCGAGTTTCCGGCAGTTTCTTTAAATTACGGGTGGCAAAATAAGATACTACGATCAAAACCGCCATCAATAGCCACATGGTAGTAACCACACTGGAAACCTCTAGCCCGAAAAGAGAAAAAAGGGCACCTCCGTGTTCTGCTCCTTCTGCTGCTGCAGCATAGGCAGGTGTTGCAAACATTTTGAATCACCCCTTTCTGACTTAAGCTTTTCTAGTCCTGAAATATTTAATTATGTACACATTTTTACTGACTGTTAAGCCCAAGGCCGTAGCCACCAAAAAGGGTACATCACCTTTTAAGATAAAATAAGCAGATAATAAAGCTCCTATATTTATCAAATAACGCAGGCTATATCTTTTTAGAATCACATTCTTTTTCTCCGCCGGCGATAAATTCCGGGCATTTTTTATGCCTTGAAAAAGAATAAAATGATTAAGGCCTGAAACAGCCAGTCCAAAAAGTAAACCTTTTAAAGCGGAAAGCAACCATAAGGGCATGGAGAACACCTCTTAATAAAAATTTTCCCATTAATTTGCTGAATTTTACCGGTTATTATTTATTCTTCTCCCGGGTTTCCAGGATTATTATTGTGAGGTTTATCTTCTTTATCAAGGAATTTAATTTCCGTAAACAACCGCTTAAACACTGCCCCTATTGCTAAAAATATGCCAATGATAATAAATAAAGGTTCTGTACCCAAGCGCTCATCCAACCATTCTCCTCCTTGATATAGGAGATAAATCATTAATACTAAAGTTATGCCAAAACTGGTAGCAAAATTTAAGTATTTAAATGCAGGATTATTTTTAGCCTTCATTATTTTTTTATCCTCCATTTCATTTGCAGATGTAAAAATGTGAAATATTTTCCTGCACACTACAATATTATATAGCTAAATTCTTATTAATACTATATATTTATATATATTTATATTAAATAAATGTAAATTTCTTCATTATTTTTTCTAAACTTATGCAAATTAATACTAAATCCGTTACATATTTATGTATGTAAATATTTTTATGCAATATCTATAAAAAAAGACTCCCTCCTAAATATCCTAGTGAAAATTGCCACATTTTTGACAAAAGGTTACTAGAATTTTAGCAAGGAAGCCTTGAAGTGTCCAGACATAATATATTCCAGATATATAATATATATCTTTATATATTATATATCTCCTTACCTTTTCTTTATCCCATAACTAAACTCTACTAATGAGCCGCTTTTTAAGAGGTGATAAGTAAGTAATTAGCGGGAAAAAGGTTGAGGTTTTTCTTCTTTCCAGCCCCACCAGTGATAGATAGCTTCCAGAATCCTAGCACTGGTCTGGCCATCACCGTAAGGATTTACAGCTTGAGCCATTTTTTCATAAGCCGCCTCATTGCTCAACAGTTCCTTAGTAGTTTTATATATTTTTTCATAACTGGTACCTACTAATTGTACAGTGCCGGCTTTTACAGCTTCCGGTCGTTCTGTGTTTTCTCGCAACACTAAAACAGGTTTTCCTAAGGAAGGAGCTTCTTCCTGTAAACCACCGGAATCAGTAAGGATTAAATGGGATTTATTCATCAGATTAACAAAGGGTTGATAGTCTAAGGGTTCTATTAAAACTACCCGTTCTTCTGCACCTAAGATCTCCTTAACCAGAGCACGTACGGCAGGATTCTTATGGACGGGAAAGACTAGAGTTACATCGGGAAATTCCCGCACAATATCCCGCATAGCACGGTACATTTGGCGCATGGGCTCCCCTAAGTTTTCCCTGCGGTGAGTGGTTACTGTAATCACACGCTGTCCCTGAAAGTCCAGCTTTTTCAGGGCAGGTTCCTGAAATTCATACGTATCCCCCACGGTTTCCAAGAGGGCATCAATAACAGTATTACCCGTTATATAGATATTATCTTCCCCCAGCCCCTCTCTCAGCAGATTCTCTCGGGCTTGTGTAGTAGGAGCGAAATGTAGAGTACTAATCACACCCGTAAGTCTCCTGTTGAGCTCTTCCGGGAAAGGCGAATATTTGTCTCCTGAACGCAAACCTGCCTCCACATGACCAACAGGGATCTGTTCATAAAATGCTGCCAAAGAACCTACAAAAGTGGTAGTAGTATCTCCATGGACTAATACCATATCAGGTTTATCTTCTTGCAGAATATCCCTCAAGCCCAAAAGGGCCCGGGAGGTGATGTCATATAGAGTCTGCCCCGCTTTCATAATATTCAAGTCATAATGGGGCTGAATAGCAAACAAGTGCAAAACCTGATCCAGCATTTCTCTGTGTTGAGCCGTAACGGCTACACGACAAGTAATATGCTCATCTTGTTCTAAAGCTTTAACTACGGGAGCCATCTTGATGGCTTCCGGTCTGGTTCCAAATACTACGAGAATCTTACGTTTCTCCATCATTTTAATGTCTCCTATAAAGTTAATAGTGGTTAGCTTTCGGATAAATTGGCTAAGTAGCCTTTTTTCTTCAGTTTATCAATATGCTGTTCTACAGCGTCTTCCATATTAACATGATATTGTTCTTCCAACACAAACATCATGGATACAGCTGTTTGAGCCACATCCAGTAACTCCTGGACAATGCAGTCTACAACCTGAGACTCTGCTTTTTTGGTAGGTTCTCCGTTTAAGCCCCGAAATTTACCAATAGCTTGAGCCAATTCCCCTGCTTCTTCCATAAGTTTAAGAGCCGTTGATTCCATGGTAGGAGACAATTTATTCAAGCGCGGTAAGGCGATAATCTTTTCATTCATCTTTCTTTTCCTCCCCTTCCCACATACACAGCTCCACCCCGGCTTCCTTCAACATTTCCAAAGCTAATGGATCGGGATAGGGGCCGGCAAAAACAATTCTCTCAATTTGAGCGTTAATCAACATTTTACTGCAAAGTACACAGGGCTGTGTAGTACAGTACAAGGTCCCCCCTGCTATACTAACCCCATGGAGGGCACTCTGAATAATAGCATTTTGTTCGGCATGGAGTCCGCGACACAATTCGTGGCGTTGGCCGGAAGGAATATTTTCTTTGTCCCGCAAACATCCCCTGTCCAAACAATGTTCTATGCCACTGGGTACTCCGTTATATCCCGTGGCAATAATATGTTTGTCTTTAACAATGATGGCGCCCACTCGGCGGCGCAGACAAGTAGATCTGGTCGCTGCCATGTGGGCTATGTTCATGAAATATTCGTCCCAGGAAGGCCTTACATTCATAATTTTCTCTCCTTATTTGGTGCCAAAGAGCCTATCTCCGGCATCACCTAAACCGGGAACAATGTAGCCGTGATCGTTTAAATAGCTATCAATAGAACCGGTAAAAATATCGATATCGGGATGGGCTTCCTCCACGGCCTTAATCCCTTCGGGGGCAGCAAGTAAACATACCAGCTTAATACTCCTAGCTCCTCTTTTCTTAAGGAAATTAATGGCCGCTACAGCAGAACCTCCCGTAGCCAGCATAGGGTCTAGAACAATTAAGTCCCGCTCTGTAGTATCGGGTGGTAATTTACAATAATATTCCACAGGTTTTAAAGTTTCGGGATCACGATAGAGACCAATATGTCCCACTTTGGCAGCAGGAATCAGGTTCAGCATCCCGTTAACCATCCCCAGTCCTGCCCGTAAAATGGGAACCAACCCCACTTTACGTCCTGCAATAATATGAGCTTCCGCCGTCTGCACCGGCGTTTCAATTTCTATTTTTTCTAAGGGAAAATCCCTAGTTACTTCATAAGCCATTAGCATAGCTACTTCTTCTACCAGTTCCCGAAATTCCTTGGCACCTGTATTTTTATCCCGTATAAAAGTCAGCTTATGCTGAATCAAGGGATGGTCTAATACATGCGTTTTACCCATAAATCTACCTCCATTTGCATTAGTAGTATCTATTTGCTGAAATTCTAGTAAGGCAAAGGGAAATTAGCAGTAAGATTCCGTACCAGCTCTTTTACTTTATTTTCATCCTGAGCCTGGCTCAGAACCATATCAATGATCTCCCCTATTTGTTTCATTTCTGCTTCCTTCATGCCCCGACTGGTTACGGCAGCTGTACCTAATCTGATACCACTAGTTACAAAAGGACTGCAGGGGTCGAAAGGAATAGTATTTTTATTGGCAGTAACACCGGCCTCATCTAAGAGAGCCTCCGCTTCTTTACCGGTAAGATTTTTATTTCTCAAATCTACTAGGAGCAGGTGATTATCTGTGCCCCCTGAGACAAGGCGGAAACCTTTTTCTTGTAGAGTATCGGCCAAAACTTTAGCATTCTTGATAATCTGCTGCTGATATGTTTTAAAAGCAGGGTCCATGGCTTCTTTCAAAGCCACAGCCTTAGCTGCGATAACATGCATCAAAGGTCCCCCCTGGATTCCGGGGAAAATAGCCTTATCTATGGCTTTGGCATGAATATTCTTACATAAAATCATGCCGCCCCTGGGCCCTCTAAGGGTTTTGTGAGTAGTAGTAGTTACTATATCGGCATAAGGAACAGGACTGGGATGTAACCCTACCGCAACTAATCCTGCAATATGTGCCATATCCACCATCAAGATGGCTTCCACTTCCTGGGCTATTTCTGCAAGTTTAGCAAAATCGATGATGCGGGGATAAGCACTGGCTCCCGCTACAATCATCTTGGGTTTTACTTCCCGAGCCAATTGTGCTACGGCCTCATAATCGATAAGCTCGGTTTCTTTATCTACACCATAAGAAACAAAGTTATAATATTTGCCGGAAATATTAACGGGGCTGCCATGGGTTAAATGCCCGCCATGACTTAAATTCATCCCCAATACGGTATCGCCGGGTTGCAGCAAAGCAAAGTATACGGCGGTATTAGCTTGAGCTCCCGAATGGGGCTGGACATTAGCATGCTCTGCGCCAAAAATTTTCTTGGCCCTTTCCCGAGCTAAATCCTCAACCTTATCAACCCATTCGCATCCCCCGTAATATCTTTTTCCGGGGTACCCTTCCGCATATTTATTTGTCAGGGCCGAACCCTGAGCAGCCATAACTGCCCGACTTACAAAGTTCTCGGAAGCAATTAATTCAATTTTTTCCTGTTGCCGCTTTTCTTCTCCCCCTACATACTGAGCCAGTTCTTCATCAACAGGTAGTACATACTTTTCAATATAATCCATGATCCCTTCCTCCTATTAAACTTTATTCGTGGTAACGAGCCCGTTCTCCCCCGATTAATTTGGGTCTTGTCCTAGCTGTGGTCAAATGGGCTTCCCCAATCTTTTTAACAGAGCTGCGTATAGGTACAGCTACTGGTTTAAGATGCATTCCAATAAAAGTATCTCCTATATCTATTCCTGCATGGGCCTGTATATTTTCCACAACAACAGGTTTTTCCAAGGTTTTCATAGCCTTATTGCCCAAGCTACCCCCTGCTCCTTGGATGGGGTATACGGAAACTTGCTCCAAACCATACTTCTCCATGCATTCTTCCTCAACTACCAGGGCACGATTTAAATGCTCACAGCACTGTACCGCAAGATACAGAGATTTTTCCTTTAGCAAAGGATAAATACCTTCCATCAGAGCAGCGGCAATTTCAGGACTGGAATGGGTACCTATTTTTTCCCCCGCCACTTCACTAGTGCTGCAACCCACTACTACTATTTGCCCTTTTTTGAGCCGGGCTACCTCTAAAAGCTCCTTCAGCGCAGTATTTACATCCTGCGTAAGCTGTGAATATTCCATTTTCATGGTCCCTCCTAATTTAATTCGGGTTTTTCTCGATTTCCATTATTTTATTTACTCTTCTTTCATGCCTGCCTCCGGCAAATTCTGCTTCCAGCCAGGCTTGTACAATTTCCAAGGCTAATCCGCGGCCAATAACACGCTCACCCAGGGCTAAAATATTAGCATTGTTATGCTCCCGGGAGGCTTTGGCGGAAAAGACATCATGACACAGGGCGGCCCGCACCCCGGGAATTTTATTGGCTGCGATGGAAATTCCAATACCCGTACCACATACCAAGATACCTTTATCATATTCTTCTCCGGCCACGGCTTTACCCACAGCCTTTGCTATATCAGGATAATCACAGGACTCCGTACTGTACGTGCCGAAATCCTTGACACCGATACCTTCTTTATCCAGATACTGCTTTATTTCTTCCTTCAGCTGGTATCCTCCATGATCTGATCCTATGGCAATTTGCAAAATTACGACACCCCGCTTTTTCTTCTCTTGCTAAGTTTTAAATTCCGAACAAACTCTAACTTTAGTAGTTTCTACTTTATGCAACAATATCCTGCCTTTTTTTTAGAAATATCTCAGGATTTTTTCTCCAGTAATCTTTCCATTGCTTTATAAACACAGTCCTGCAGCTCATCGCGGCAGGTTCGATAATATTCCACAGGATAACCGAAGGGATCACTTACATCCAAGTTATAAGCTTTTTCTTCTAATTTCTGCAATTTTGTTGTTTCTTCCTTTGCTATTTTATCCAGTTTCCTCTCCCAGGAATCCAGTTCCGCCTCAACTTCCTGTAAATCCTGTAACAATTTTTTCTTTTTTTCCTCCAAGGCCAGAATTTCCCCTTGATGGTCTTGAAAAAACTTGCGTTTTTTTCGTTGAATTTCTTCATACAGGGCCTGGACTTCCCCTTGCAGAGCCTTGATTTTCTCAGTACCTTCCCCATACTCTTTTAAAAGAAAAACCTTACCTCGAGCTTCAGGAGCAAAGTTCAAAATATGTTCCTTATGTCTTTGGGTCATAGTTAAAATCAGATCTGCTTCCTGAATTAAAGCCGGAGTGAGAGCTTTAGCCCGATGCTTTTCTAAATCTATTTTTAATTCTGACATTACCTTTCTAGCTTCATAAGAGGCGGGATCATTAGCTACTGCCCCTGTTCCCGCCGAACAGACAACAATGTTGGCCTTGTTTTTTCCTTTATTAGTTAAGTAATACTTAGCCAGAGCCTCGGCCATGGAGCTGCGGCAAGTATTACCGGTACAAACAAAAAGTATCTTCTTTCTTTCCGTCATTACTACCACCTCAATCACAAGAATAGCAATTTGAGGCCGATTATTACAAGAATAAGACCTCCTATAATCTCAGCCTTTTCCCCAAAAGTACGGTTCAGCCTTTGCCCAAAAAAAACACCTAAAATAGTCATGGCTCCTGCTACCACACCCATAGTAACTACCGTTAGCAGCAAATCAACCTTTACAGCTCCCAAGCCAAACCCTACGGTAAGGGCATCCAGGCTAACACTAATAGCCATTACTACTAAACTGACGGGATTAGCAATATTGATGACTCCACCTTTAGCGGGATGCTTTTGACCTCCATTGGTCCTAACAAAACCCAAATCTTTAAGACTTCCCCAGATGGTATTCAAACCAATAGAAATTAATACCAAGGCCCCCACCGTTCCGGCAATTGGGCCTGCTACTTTCCCCAGATAGTTACCTATACTAAGTCCCAAAAGGGGCATCAGAATATGAAATATTGTTACGATCCCAGAGACTATTAGCATATCCCTGCGCTTCACACCTGATAGGCCAATACTGACAGCTACAGAAAAAGCGTCTATGCCCAGAGCCACTGAAACTAAAAAGATTGATAAATAATTCATACGGCCTCCCGTTTCTTGTTTTTAGGGGATTTTTACGCTTCAATTACGTGATGACCTGCAGATTTAAGCAATCTATTCATTAATGCTGTTCCTAACCCCTGCTCTTCATAAGTCTCTGTTAAAATAACATCTACGCCCGCTTTATCACAATTTCTCAACTCGCTGTAGATAAGGTGAGCAACTGTTAATAAATTATGGCGAGAACCTATATTTTTATGATAGAAAACTTTAATATTTTTTATTTTTTCCCATGTTTCCGTTGTTAATAATAGGCCGACTTTTTTCCCACAACTATCATATTCTTTAACCATTTCTCTAATGCGTCGGGCTGTGTTTTCCGGTGTCCCTTGCACTAAAATAACTTGTGCCCGCGGGGAATAATGGGTGTATTTCATTCCCGGAGCTTTGGGAACTTGTTTAGTATCATATAAACCCGGATCTATGTATACTTTACCTACAGTTTCAGCTATTTCTTCTTTTGTTATACCTCCGGGACGCAGAATCACCGGCAGCTCTTCCGACATGTCCAGCACCGTGGATTCCAAACCGATGCCCGTAGCTCCTCCGTCCAACACTCCATCTATCTTGCCCTTGAGATCATCCCACACATGACCGGCCTGGGTGGGACTGGGGTAACCTGACCTATTCGCACTGGGAGCAGCTATAGGGACTCCGGCTTTTTTTATCAAGGCCCGCGCTACAGGATGATCAGGCATCCGGATAGCTACCGTATCTAGTCCTGCCGTCACTGCATCGGGAATTAGCTCTTTTTTAGGCAAAACAAAAGTTAAGGGTCCCGGCCAAAATTTTTCCATCAGCATCCGAGCCGCCGGAGGAACTTGACGGGCCAAAGTATAGACATCTTCTATCTCTGCCACATGAAGTATTAAAGGGTTGTCCCCCGGTCTGCCTTTAGCTGCAAAGATCTTCTGTACAGCTTGAGAATCAAGACCGTTAGCCCCTAATCCGTACACGGTTTCTGTGGGAAAGGCTACTAATTTTCCTTCCCTGATCATCAGGGCAGCCAGCTCAATGATGTCCTGCTGTGGTTCGTCCCGCGATACCTGCCAAAATTTAGTCTCCAACTTTCTCAACCTTTCCTTAAGTTATTGTTAGTATAACATAATTCACCCCGGACTACTCTATCCCGTCCCCCCCAATCCTGTACAACTTCCAGCCTGTGAAAATTATTTTGTTGTAAAATTTCCTTAACATCCGGGGCCTGCCGATAACCGATTTCCAGTAGCAAAAATCCCCCGGGCAGCAAATAATTTTCGGCCTCTTGGACTATTCTCCGATAAAAATCCAAACCGTCTTCTCCTCCCAATAAAGCCAAAACAGGTTCTTTTTTTACATCAATGGGTAACTCTTGGTATTCTTCCCTGCTTATATAGGGAGGATTGGAGACAATTAGATGATATTTCGCTGGGGGAGGAAGGGGTACAAACAGATCTCCCTGATAAAATTTAACCTTATCCCCTACTCCCAGGTTAGCAGCATTTTCTTGGGCTACAGCCAGAGCTGGAGCAGATATATCCACAGCATGGACCTTACTTCCGGGAAGATAATAAGCTAAACTAAGGGCGGCAGCACCGCTACCCGTACATAAATCAAGAATCCGAGGCTCATCTAGCTTTCTCCCCACTTTCAAGGCTTCCTCTACTAATATTTCCGTATCCCACCGAGGAATGAGGACATCAGGAGTTACTTTAAAAGAGAGATCCATAAATTCCTGAGAACCCACAAGATATTGGAGGGGTTCATAGTTGCCCCGTCTTTCCACATCTTCCTGAAATTTACACCAGACCTCTTCCGGCAACTCCTCATTCAGAGCCAGCAAAAGTTCTAACTTTTCTTTGTGCCACGCCTTGGCCAATAGCTGCCTTCCTTCATTTTGTACTTGTTCCGGGGCAAAGCCCTGTTCTATTAAAAAAGAAGCCGCCCACTGGAGGGCTTTCCTACCAGTTTGCGGCCTGTTTTTATTATCCATTATTCCATCCTCTTCAATTTTTCCGCCTGATCCGAAGTAACCAAGGCATCGATAAATTCATCTATTTCTCCCTGCATTACTGCTTCCAGACGGTATAATGTCAGGCCTATCCTATGATCAGTTACCCTACCTTGAGGATAGTTATAGGTACGTATCCTTTCGCTGCGATCCCCGCTACCCACCATGGTTTTGCGCACACTGGCCATTTCTCCCGCTTGCTCTTCTTCGGCCTTTTCTAACAGACGGGCACGCAAAACCTTGAGAGCCTTATCTTTATTTTTATGCTGAGATTTTTCATCCTGACAGGAAACAACCATCCCTGTAGGCAAGTGGGTTACCCGCACTGCCGATTGGGTAGTATTAACAGACTGTCCCCCCGGTCCGCTGGAACAAAAGATATCTATCCGCAAATCATTGGGGTTAATATCAATATCTACCTCTTCAGCCTCCGGTAAAACAGCTACCGTAGAGGCTGAAGTATGGATTCTTCCTCCCGACTCCGTGGCAGGTATCCGTTGCACGCGATGGACACCACTCTCAAATTTAAATCTGCTATAGGCACCTTTACCTTCAATCATGACGATAACTTCCTTAAAGCCGCCTATATCCGTATAGTTGGCCGAAAGCATTTCCACCTTCCAGCCTTGTTTCTCCGCATATCTGCTGTACATTTTCAAGAGATCCGCCGCAAATAGGGCTGCTTCTTCTCCTCCTGTACCGCCCCGTATTTCAATAATAACGTTCTTCTCATCATTAGGATCCTTAGGTAGGAGCAAGATCTTCAAATTGCTTTCCAATTGTTCCTTCTTTTCTTCCTGTTCGTTTAAATCTTCTTCTACTAATTCCCTAAATTCCGGATCCAGCTTATCTTCCAACATTTCTTGATTTTCTTTTATCTTTTGCAGAACATCTTTATATTCCCGATAAGCCGCGACTACTTCCGTCAAAGCAGCATGAGCCTTGGCATGTTTCTGCCACTCGCTCTGATTGCTGATAACATCGGGATCGCTGAGCAGTGCTCCCAGCTCTTCATAACGTTCTTCAAGATGTTGTAGTTTTTCCAGCATTCCCCTACACCTCTGCCTTTATAACGATTGTTAATTAAAATAATAGGCTAAAAATATAGCAGAGCTTGGGCTCTGCTATAGAATACATTATTTAAGGCCATACTTGTTTTTAAATCTCTCCACACGGCCTGTAGTAAATACGTTGCGCTGCTTTCCTGTATAAAAAGGATGACATTTTGAACAAATTTCCACCCTCAGGTTTTCTTTCGTGGAACCTGTTTCAAATTTTTCACCGCATGCACACGTAACTGTTGTCTTGTGATATTTTGGATGAATTCCTTCTTTCATTCATTTCACCTTCTTTCAACTTGCCCTTCCGTATATCTAGCTTAAGTTTTTCCTTATACGAAGTGTAATTATAGCATAATTCTTTAATATTATCAAGAAACTCACTAAATCTTCTTTTTATAGGGTCTATCTTAGAATTTTTTGCATTCCGGTTTTTTATCAAGGCGATGTTGGGCGTCAATAAACCGTACTGTACCGGTAGTTCCCCGCATTACCAGGGTATGGGTTGTAGCCATTTTGCTATAATAGCGAACACCTTTCAAGAAGTCACCATCGGTAATACCCGTTGCGGCAAAAATTACATCGTCTCCTTTAACTAAATCATCTAAGGTTAGGATTTTGCGTACATCAGTTACGCCTAATTTATGAGCTCTCTCTACGTCATGCTCATCTTCCGGCCACAGTCTGCCCTGGATTTCTCCTCCTAAACAGCGTAGGGCAGCGGCAGCCAAGACGCCTTCCGGAGCTCCGCCCACACCAATTACCATATCTACACCTGAGCCGGGAATAGCCGTAGCAACAGCAGGTGATACATCACCATCGGTAATCAATTTAATGCGTGTACCAATGCTTCTCAATTCGTCAATAATTTTCTGGTGACGAGGTCTGTCCAGTACAACTACAGTTATATCCTGGACTTTTTTATGAAGACTCTTAGCCACAGCATTAACATTTTCCGTCACGCTAGCATTAAGATGGATTTTTCCTGCCGCTTCAGGACCTACTGCTATTTTTTCCATATACATATCGGGAGCATGTAACAGACAGCCGCTAGGTGCAGCTGCTAAAACAGCAATTGCTCCCATAAGTCCTTTAGCTACGATATTCGTTCCTTCTAAAGGATCAACGGCAATATCTACTTTTATATTCTTGCCTGTACCCACTTTTTCGCCAATATATAACATAGGGGCTTCATCCATTTCGCCTTCACCGATGACTACTACCCCATCTACTTTTACTGTATCAAACATAGCTCTCATGGCCGATACAGCAGCTCCATCTGCAGCAATCTTATCTCCCCGGCCCCACCAACGAGCGGAAGCTAAAGCCGCAGCCTCCGTAACGCGGGCAAACTCCATGGTTAATTCCCGTCCCATCACATGATTATGGGCATCTTTACTTTCTACCATTTAAAAAATCTCCTCTCATACTTAGCTGTCTGTCCTGAATTCCCTTACAAGACTCAGGCTTTACCACTGCTGCCAAAAATTCTTATTTTCTCTCTAATGATAGCTGTCATTTCGTCCCGGGCCGGTCCCAATATCTTACGAGGATCAATTTCCTCAGGTTTCTCCTTAACTACTTTTTGTACCCCTCTTACAAAGGCTTCGCGGATATTCGTATCAATATTAACTTTACAAACACCCAAGGAAATGGCTTTAACCAAATCATCGCTGGGTACTCCCGAAGATCCGTGCAGTACAATAGGTACATCCACTATTTTGCGAATCTTATCAAGTCTTACAAAATCAAGCTCCGGCTCAAATTTATACTGGCCATGGGCAGTTCCAATGGCAACAGCTAAACTATCAACATTAGTTTGTTCCACAAAATATCTAGCCTCTTCAGGATCTGTGAGCAAGGCATCTTTCTCGGAAACAGTAATATCATCTTCTGTGCCTCCGATTTTACCCAGTTCAGCTTCAGTAGATACTCCTACGGCCTTGGCAATTTCCACAACCAATTTAGTGGTGGCAATATTTTCTTCCAAAGCATGTTTAGAACCATCATACATCACTGAGGTAAACCCGCTTCTAATACATTGTACTATTTGATTAAAACTAGTACCATGATCAAGATGTAAAGCTACGGGGATTTTTGTGTTTTCTGCCGCCACCTTAACTAAACCTACGATAAACGGTAATCCTGCATATTTGATAGCTCCCTGACTAGCTTGAATAATTACCGGGGATTCTTCCTCCTCAGCTGCTCTAACTATAGCCTGAACTATTTCCATATTATTGCAGTTGAAAGCACCTACAGCATAAGCTCCTTTTTGAGCCTTATCAAGTAATTCTTTCACAGTAACAAGTGCCATATCATGAAACCTCCTTAAAAATAATTTAATATTAAAGAAACAAAGAAAAAAGGCTTTACTATCTGCCTTTATCATAAGCTAAATAACATCCCCGCTTCATCCACATAATCAATTGTTTTTCAGGGGGCTGTGTTTTCCTATCTGTTTATAATCTAAATAAAGGTAACTGCCCATCTCCAAGCGCACCTCATCCATTTCCCGCACTCTCTGTAAATCTTTTACAGTTTCTGCGAAAATTATACCCACGGCTCCGCAGGAAGGACATGTTAGCTCGATCCTGTCAGGGAAGATTTCCATTTCTAATTGTTTTTCCCCGCATCCACAGAACAGGCGCCCTTCCTCCAGCTTTTCCTGAAGTACTGATAAAACTTGACCCATAATACCGGAGTTTAAAAAGAATTTATCACAACCCAAACTATCAGCTAGTTGTAGGATATGTTCTCTTTCTTTACGTACACAATCCACTACTGATTTCCTATCTCCCAGGTAACCAAGCTCTACCCCGCTAGCAGGGCATACAATAACCCACAAGTTACCATTCCAAATCTGCTTGCTTTTATAGTAGAACTTATGCATAGTTTCACACATCATGCATGCTACTTGTAAGCAAAAATGGTCTCTGCCTTTTTTCTCTATATTTATCAAGACAGCTCCGCACTCACATTTATAAGCAAGGCTATTATTTTGGTTGAAACTAAAGCGACTTATGCCATAATATTGTAATTTTCCACAGTGAGGGCAACGAAGAGCGCAGGTTGTCAAGGTGGAAATCAGCATTTTGTTACCTCCTTAAAACTTTCCTTCCCATGAATATTCTTCATTTCGCCCCAAATTCCTGCTTTAACTAAATTATAGTTAAACATTTCATAATATCTGCCAAATCGAAGGGTTTATGTATAATTTTACATATTCCCCTCTTCAAGGCCTCTCCCGTTTGAGGCACATCCCCATAACCTGTCATGAGAAATACCTTTAGCTGGGGATCAAGGCTGCGCAAACCGTCTAAAGTTTCCAGGCCGTCTAAGCCGGGCATCTTCATATCAATTAAAGCCGCATCGAAGTTTTTTATTGCTGCTATTTGCAGAGCTTCATCCCCGGAAGCAGCAGTTACTACTTCATGACCTAGTAAAGAGCACATCTCAGACAATAAGCTTCTTATGCCTTCCTGGTCATCTACCACTAAAATATTTTTTGTAGCCATTATTTATGCCCCTCCATAATACATTTTTTATCTATCTTTCCAAAAAGGAATGTATTATAGAGTACGTCATTTATTTTGAATTTTCCTGCATTTTGATACTATTTTTACTTATTTTGCAGCAAAACCATGTTCTACTAAAACCTCTCCCGCTTTTCTAACGCCGGTAACCTGTTGATGATAAAGATAGACGTGGGGCACTCTTCCACTAATGGAAGTTCTTCGGGCAGGTATCTCCGCTACATCGCCCCTCTTAATTTCCCTAACTCCTGTTACATCCACCATGGTAAGCTGCATACCCGTTTTTCCTACAATATACCCCTTTCCCTGGGGAAAAGAAATAACAGTTCTGAGGCGAGGGTGATCTAAGAAGCGCAGCATCACCTTCAGGATATTTTTAATTAAATCTTTGAGATTAGTCGGTCTAAATTGGGGTTCCACTTGGAATCCATCACTAAAGCCTACCGGCAAGATAGCAATTTTAGCACGCCCCTTAGTCTTATATGTGCAACCATAACCAATGCTGTGGCCCGGCGGCACCTCCCGCAAATAAAGAACTCTTGTTTTCATGGACCAAGTATTTTGCAAAGCCAACCGACCTTCCTGCCAGGGACTTGAATATTGTCCGTATAGCAGGTTGCCCGTACGCACCATATCCAAGTGCATTTCCGGCAGATCTAAGAGGGCTGCACTATTGGCAATATGACGTATTAATCCGGTAAATCCCGCCTTCTCCAAGGCCGCAAGAGTTTTTGTGAAAATTTGAAATTGCTTGCGGGTATACGCCTTGTCCTTCCACATAGCTGCAGCAAAATGGGAATAAACACCTTCCAGCACTAATCCCGGTACGGCAGCAATCTCCTGAGCGGCTTCCACTACATCCTGGGGCCAAAAACCCAGCCTCCCCATACCTGTTTCCACTTTAAGATGTACTTTGATGGTTTGGCCTGAGTTTTCCACAGCATTTCTAAGCCACTGTATAGCTTCTTTACTGGCCACAGTAACGGTCAAATCATGGTACAAGATGATGTCAATATCTTCCGGTAAAAAGGGGCCAAAAACTAAGATAGGTGTTTTAATATCGTTGCGCCGCAATTCCAGTCCTTCTTCTATGGTGGTGACACCTAACATGTCCACCTCTGCCTGTTCCAAAATGCGGCTTACCTCCACGGCCCCATGTCCATAAGCATCAGCCTTCACAACCCCTAATATTTTTACGTCAGCAGGTACGAATTCTCTGATCTGCACATAGTTGTGCTCTACTGCATCCAGATTAACTTCCACCCATTTGGAACCGGAAAACGGTTGATTCATTAATTACCAGCCCTTTTCTTTAATTTCTTCTTGATCCCAATTAAACGACGAATATTTTTCTGATAGAGGGGTTCCAGGGTATTCCACAACTTATAATAAAAGGTGGAAAAGACCAAATCATATTCCCCCACAAATTCCACATAATCTCCCTCAAAACCTTTCTTAAAACGATATAAGCCATAGAGGGGGTTATCCTCATCCAGGTCCCCCGGCACACCCCGAAAGTCATAAAGCCCACAATTATTAGCCTTAGCCCATTTAATCATGGTCCATTGTAGGAGATAATTGGGCATTACATTGCGATGGCTGTTAGAAGATGCTCCATAGATGTACCAAGCTTTATCTCCAAAGAGAAAAGCCAGAGTCCCGGCAATAGGTTGTCCCTCATAGTAAGCCATAAACAGCTTCAAATAGCCTTCAGGGAATAAGGAATTCCACATATCAACAAAGTATTGATAAGGACGGACTAAGAACTTATCACGTTCTGTAGTCTCCTGCAGTATTTTATAAAACTTAGGCAATTCATCTTTGCCACAATCCTCTTTTATTTCTACACCTTTTCTCCCCGACAACCGGATATTGTAGCGAGTCTTGGAATGAAAACGTTTAAAAATCTCTTCTTCTTCGTCAGTAATATCTAATCGAAAAACAAATCTGGGTTGTATTCCTTCAAAACCTTTGCCCGTAACCTGAGAAATAAATTTTCTCTTGTGAAGGTAATTTTTAAATTTTTCATCTTCTACAGATATATCCGGATCAATTTTAAGAAATATGGCCCCGTGTTTGCGGGCTAAACCCTTAACTTCTCTAAAGAGAAAATCCATTAATTCTTCATTGTGTACATCCCCTACCGGTCCGCGGGGAGCATAAAATATAGCCTTTCCTAGAACGGGAATAGTTCTTTTTAAGATACTGATAGCAGCTTCCATCTTACCCTCTTGGTTTTCTACAACTAACCTCAGGGGCTGCCATTCACCTTTACCCTTCAACTCACCCCATTCGAAGGATTGTAGAATATGTCCTTTAGGCGCCCAGGCCACAAATTTATCAAAAGCATTCCTCTCATCAGGTCCGATAAGTCGTGCCTTGTACATACTACTCCTCCTAACTACTTTTCTGTCCCTTTTAAGTATTGTACCCAGTTAATTCCAGCTCATATACTCATAACTACAGCTTGTCTTCCAATTAGAAAAAGTAACGTTCCTAGTGCAACAAAAGACGCAGCTTCAGCTACGCCTTCCTTTGTTAGTTTAAAGTACTCCCTTTTCCTTTTTTTCTTTTACAGCAGCCCCAATGAATTCACGGAAAAGGGGATGGGCTCTGTTAGGTCTTGATTTAAATTCAGGATGGAATTGACACCCCACAAACCAGGGATGATCTACCAGTTCCACTATTTCTACTAAGCGATCATCGGGTGATAATCCGCTGATAATCAACCCTTCTTGAGCTAAAATATCTCTGTATTCATTATTAAATTCAAAGCGGTGACGATGACGTTCGGAAATCTCCTCTGTGCCATAAGCAGCATAGGCTTTAGTATCTGCTTTCAACTTACAAGGGTACTTACCTAACCGCATAGTGCCACCTAAGTTAGCAATATTTTTTTGTTCCGGTAAGATGTCAATGACGGGATGGGCAACATTTTCATCAAATTCTGAGCTATTGGCAGCTAATCCCGCTTTGTGACGGGAAACCTCTACTACGGCTAACTGCATTCCCAAACAAATGCCTAAAAAGGGTAAGTTATTAACGCGTGCATATTCAATAGCCCTTATCTTACCTTCAATCCCCCGATCTCCAAAGCCACCGGGAACTAAGATACAATCAACATCTTTCAGGTAGGAAGCAGGATCAACTCCATTTTCCAAGTCTCCCGAATAAATATAGTCAATTTTTACATTGACGCCATTGGCTATGCCGGCATGATATAAGGATTCACTAACACTCATATAGGCGTCAGGTAAAGCCACATATTTACCTACTAATCCAACTTTTATGCAACCATCTAGGTTTTTAGCCTTTTGAACCAGCTCTTCCCATTCCTCTAACTGGGGTTCCCCACACTCTAAATTTAAACGTTCGATAACTATATCATCCAAACCTTCCTCTTTGAGGATTAGGGGCAACTCATAGATACAGTCCGCATCCACACAAGGAATTACTGCCCGCTTATCGATATCACAGAACAGGGCAATTTTTTCTTCCATTTCTTTAGAGAGGGGCCTTTCAGATCTGCAAATTATGGCATCAGGTTGAATCCCGATACTGCGCAATTCTTTGACACTGTGTTGTGTGGGTTTGGTTTTTGCTTCCCCCGCCGCCTTCAGGTAAGGCACCAGTGTAACGTGAATGTACATGACATTATCTCTGCCTACATCGCTCTTTATCTGTCTAATAGCCTCCATGAAGGGCAAAGATTCAATATCTCCTACAGTTCCTCCAATTTCCACAATAACAACATCAGGTTCATGTTCTAAAGCTAAGCGCCTAACATTATCTTTTATCTCATTTGTTATATGGGGAATAACTTGTACTGTTCCGCCCAGATAATCCCCTCTGCGCTCTTTAGAAATTACGGAGCTATAAATCTGCCCTGTAGTTACATTGCATAAACGACTGACATTAATATCAATAAAACGTTCATAATGACCTAAATCTAAATCAGTTTCTGCTCCATCATCTGTTACGAAGACTTCTCCATGCTGATAAGGACTCATTGTTCCGGGATCCACGTTAATATACGGGTCAAATTTCATGATTTCAACTTTCAAGCCCCGGCTTTTTAAGATACGACCCAAAGATGAAGCCGTTATACCTTTACCTAGAGAAGATACAACCCCACCTGTAACAAAGATATATTTTGTAGTCACTTCCTTTACACCTCACTGAATATCTATCTACATTTGTAACTAAATCTATATAAGATATTTAACATACCTTTTAAATTCTATACTTACCCTAAACCAGAGTCAACTCCTATTTCTCGAATTATTAAATATAAAAATAAAAAAGCAGCCGGTAGATACCGGCCTATTAAGCTAAAACCTTTCAATCCCAACTATCTTCTCCATCCACATCATCGTCACAATCTTCATTAGAATTAATTTCCATTTCTTCCATGGCTAAATTGGGTTTAAATATAAACCTATGGGAATTTATCGGCTTGGAAATTCTGCGCACACCTTTTTCCACAGTCCACTCCTTAAGGCCCCACTTTCCCTGGCCTAAGAAATTAAAGCGGTTGTCAAAGTTTAATTGGGAGTGAACATAAGCCATTAACTTAGGATCACCTGATACACCTTTTACTTCCAGTACATGCTGCATTAATTCTCGAAAATCTTTACTTTGACCATTAGTTTTTAAGATCTGATAAGCAATATCAACTTCTGATTGCTTAGGATTAATATCCCGGTATTCCACAGACCAGACCACGCTCCTTCGGCTTTACTTTGACTCCCGGAGAAGATATTTTTTTGCTATTAATGCACAACTATTCTATTCCTGCTTAATTATTCCTGCTACTAAAAAATATTTTTTTAATTACATTCTTTCGGGGGCACTAACACCTATTATTGTTAAGACATTGCGCAGAGTAATTCGTGCCGCATCAACCAGCAAGAGGCGCGCCTTCCGCAGTTCCTCTTCATCTGTTAATACCCGACAGCTGTTATAGAAACTGTGGAACAATGAGGCTAACTCATGAGCATAACGCGTTAAGCGGTGGGGTTCTGAATTTACAGCGGCTCCCACAATTTCTTCCGGTAGATCTGCTATCTTACGCATAAGATCTAATTCCGCTTCTTCCTTTAATAAAGATAAGTCCACCTTTTCTTTAGCCAGTTCTCCCTGGGGATTAGCTTTCAGAATACTGTTTATGCGGGCGTGGGCATATTGCACATAATAAACAGGGTTTTCTGAGGATTCAGCTTTAGCTAAATCAAGGTCAAAATCTAAATGGCTGTCAGGGCTGCGCATTACGAAGAAGAAACGTGCAGCATCTTTGCCTACCTCATCCATTAATTCTGAGAGAGTTATATATTGGCCACTGCGTTTGGACATCCGTACAATTTCCCCTCCCTGGAAAAGACGAACCAGTTGCATTAAGATAACTCCCAAATTATCGGGATTATATCCTAAAGCCTGTACAGCTCCTTTCATGCGTGCCACATGACCGTGATGATCGGCGCCCCAGATATCTATAACCCTGGTAAAGCCCCGCTCAAATTTATTTTTATGATAAGCAATATCCGCCGCAAAATACGTAGGAATGCCATTAGAACGTACTATAACTTCATCTTTTTCATCTCCAAAAAGGGAGGACTTTAACCATAATGCCCCTTCTTTTTCGTAAATATACCCTTGTTCTCTTAATTCTTGGATAACACTTGTAATTTCCCCGCTCTCATGGAGAGTTTTCTCACTAAACCACACATCATAGTGTACGCCAAAACGTGCTAAATCACTTTTAATGGCAGTTATTTTCTCCTGCAAGGCCCGTTCTACTAAGAATGTTCTGCGTTCCTCCGAATCAACATCTAAATACTTATCCTGCACATCCCCGATGATGTTTTTTACTGTATCAATAATATCTTCGCCGTGATAGCCGTCTTCGGGGAATGGTACATCTCTACCCAAAAGTTGCAAATACCGGGCTTCCAAGGACTTACCGAAATTTTCTATCTGATTTCCCGCATCATTAATATAGAACTCTCTACTTACGTCAAAGCCTGCAGCATCCATCACACTGCTTAAAGTATCGCCCAGGGCCGCACCTCGGGCATTACCCATATGCAATAGTCCGGTAGGGTTGGCACTAACAAATTCTATTTGTACTTTTTCCCCCTGACCGTAATTTGATCTGCCATAGTTTTCGTCCCCTGCTATTACTTGGGGCACGATAGCATAGAGCCAGGATTTATGCAAATAAAAGTTAATAAAACCGGGGCCGGCTATCTCCACCTTTTCCAGCCAATCTTCATTAACCAGATTTTCCGTAATTATTTGAGCGATGGCTCGGGGCGCCATTTTAGCCTCTTTGCATAACAACATGGCTACATTTGTGGCAAAATCACCGTGAGATTTTTCCCTAGGTACCTCCACCACAAAATCAGGCAGCTTTTCCCCCTTTATTTTCCCCTCTTGTTTTGCTTGTTCTATAGCTTTCTCTATTTCCGCGCGTATTTTTTCCCGCATTGATGTAACTATACTCATTTCTATTTCTTCCTCCTTAAGATCAAGGTACCTCTACTTTATAGAATAAATTTTATACCAAATTTATTAATAACGGAACTAAAAAAGGTACAAGGGTAGACAAAAGCACACCACTTATAAAGGCTACCAAAGCAATATCAGGGCCTGCCGCCTTATTGATAATGGGCAGAGTTGTATCCATAGTTGTGGCCCCACCGGGAGCAAAGGTTACGTAACCTCCCCATTTTCGTGCTAAGACAGGCATTAAAATTATGGCTATCAATTCCCGAAAAACGTTAGCCAAAAAAGCTATTGTCCCCACTTCCACATTATATACACGGGCAATCAATACTCCCGACAAGCTGTACCAACCAAAGCCTGCTCCCACCGCTGCCGCTTCATTAAAAGGCATCATGACCAGGAATCCCACGAGAACTGCTCCCACAATGCTACCTACAGCAATACTTAAGGGAACCAAAACTATTTTTGTGCCTAATGTTTTTAAGCGCAGCCAACCCTCTCTGTTCCGGCCTAAGTCAATACCTACACTAAAAAGCAATACGCATAAGGCATAAGTTGTGATGGCATCACCATAAGTTAAATATGTTGCAAAATAACCGCTTTTTCCTGCTATTATGCCAAATATTAGGGCTGCTATTATTAATAGGGTCATGATTTACTCTCTCCTCGTTGGGACTTACCGGGCCTTTTAAAGATAGTATTATCCAGGAGGCGCACAAAAAAAATGCTGCCCAGGATACTACCCGTTGCCAGAATGAAAGCTTTAAAACCCAGATTATCTAAATGTTTTAAAATTTCTTCATTAGAACCTACTAAAAGCCCCATAAAAAAGAGTAAGATTACTAGACCAAACCAAGTCAGGTAATTATTGAAGCGGTATAATTTTTCGGGTAGAGAAAATCTACATCCAATGATGATTCCCAATATTAAACTTATAAAAATTTTCCACATTACTCCAACCCCTGGTAACTTAATTATCACAATTATAAGTTCCAGGATTATATAATGTCAAATCAAAATGGCCGGGAACCGGCCCGGCCATTTTTTCTGAAATAAGGGTTTACTCTTCTAAGAGAAAATCAAATTTGGGCGGTGGTGTTAACCTAACTATCATTTCCTCACTACCCGATTCAGCATTATAAAAGAGAGCAAATTTTTCTTTATCATAGGAACCCCGTACTTCCCAAGTTAAAACTTCTTTACCCCAATCATTAGCAATTAACGCCGGCCTAATCAGCTCCACTTTTAAGCGGGGGTTGAGCTGATTTTTCAGGGTATTTTCACTAATTTTCGGCAAAGGTAAATCCCTTGTTCTGTGATACATGTAATATGCTGTTCCTTCAAAACCTATTATTTCTCCATTATCTAAAGCCACAGCCACTTTAACTTGATCAGGGTACAGTAAAACATTGCCCTGACGGGGTACGAAGGTATATATAGCTGTATTATCTTCATTTTCTATATGAATGGGCTCCATATTATATAGATTATGCCCTGCTAGAAATTCTTGGCAGTTTTGTTCGCCCTGACTTAAATCAACATTGCTAGCTGCAACATCCTTGGGTTTCATAGCCCAAATTACTTTGCCATCCAGCTTGCTAACATCGAGATATACAGGGCTTTCCTCTTTTTTGGCAGGGATAATCTCCATCCCATAAGTAGGTATATCACCTACTCCCTCATATGTTAGATTTATTGCTTCTTTTTCTTCTTTAGGATTCCACCATTTATCGGCAATCTGCACTGCTTCTGCCTTATCGATCTTTTCTTCTCCTCGCACTATTTTGACTTCAGGCTTCACTAGTGCAAAATCATCGCCCGTTTCCATTTCAGGATATTCTTCCATTCTTTTTTCTGCTAATTTAAAGCCATTAATAATAGTATTATCCTCCAGATTTCCATTAGCTTCCTTTAAGGCAACTTCAACTTGCGTCCAGCTTAATTCTTCATTTAATATTTTCGCTCCCAATTTTGCCATTTCTTCTTTCAAAGCCTCGGCTCTCTGGTACAATTGTCCCAAAACTTTGGCATCCTTTTCTTCTAATATCTCCTTTTGTTTCGTTGTTCTACTCAAAAGGGTATAAGAAACATCACCGGCATCAGACAAAAATTTTTCTGTTTTGGATAAGGGCACCAAGGCCAGGGGCAAGCCCCCCAGATTATCTTGAGCCGCAAAAATCTGGCGCCACATAGTAGCCAAGCCCAATATCCGCTGTTCCTTAGAGGCTATAACTTGTAATTGTGCCAACTGTCCCGTAATTGTATCCAGATGCTGGGTTAATTCATAAAAGGCCCTCTGGTATTGACTTTCCGCCCTGTTCTGTAAATCCTGGCGCACCTTATATTCCGTATATCCCCAATATCCGGTCCCCAGTAATGCTACAACCAGGATACCGGGTACTATCCAGTTTCTCCATTTCATATTCCTCACCTTCCTTCCTCAACGACCAAATACATGTTTACCGATACGGTTAATTATTTTTCTGGACCAGATCCATCTGGAGGTAGCCGTAGCCGGGTTCCAGTAGTAAAGGGCTCCGTACGTAGGATCCCATCCACTAATAGCTGCCCGAGCTGCCTTCACAGAAGCACTAAGGGGTTTGCGATAATACTGACCATCAGACACGGCATCAAAAGCCCCGGGCTCAAAAACCACACCATAAACGGAGTTAGGGAAATTGGGATTCTTAACCCGATTTACTATTACTGCGCCAACAGCAACTTGTCCTAAAAAGCTCTCACCTCTAGCTTCACCATTGATTATTTTCGATAATACATAAACATCATTGCTGGAAACAGTACCTCCCCGGGCCAGGGCTTTCTCTGAAGTCCCCACTATTTGGTTGAGGATAAAGGTAAACAATAAAGTAACTGCTACAACAACGGCTATTACCCTAATCCTTGTTTTAACCATTTCTTTATAACCTCCTTACAAAATACCAACTTACAGGTAGTATTTGTGCAAGAAGTAATTTATATGTGTTGTTATTTTTTAAGGATTGTACTATTTTTTAGCCTTGAGATATTTGTCCACATAGGTCACGGAATAACAATTAAATACATCTTCCTTGGTAAGCCAGCCCTTTCGTGCCACAGCCACACCATACTTTATGTCATCCAATTCTTCCAAGCGATGAGCATCGGGGTTAATACTAATTAAGATGCCTCGTTCTTTAGCTTCTTTGAGATAGCGCCAGTCTAAATCCAGGCGGGCGGGACTTGCATTAAGCTCCATAATAACCTGGTTTTCCTGAGCAGTCTCCAGAACTTGGGCCATATTTACCGGGTAACCTTCACGAGCTAAAAGAATTCTCCCCGTAGGATGTCCCAGCATAGTTACTGCAGGATGAGACATGGCTTTTACTATCCTGGCCGTCATAGCTTCTTCCGTCATTTTAAAATGGGAATGAACCGAAGCAATAACAAAATCAAAACTTTGCAAAATATCATCAGGATAATCCAAGGCTCCATCAGGCTTGATATCCGCTTCTATTCCGGCAAATATCTTGATTTGAGGATATTTTTCCCTTAATTTCTCCATTTCTTCCTGCTGTCTGGAGATATCGGCTGCTTTTAATCCCCGGGCATAAAAGGCGCTCTGACTGTGATCACTGATTCCTAGATAGCTGTATCCTTTACGGATAGTCTCTACAATAAGTTCCTCTAGACTATTCTTTCCGTCACTATAGAGGGAGTGGACGTGAAATACTCCCTGAATATCCTTAGCCTCGACTAAATTCGGTAAAGGCCCTTGCTCTGCTGCTTCTATTTCCCCTCTATTTTCCCGCAATTCCGGAGGGATATAGTTTAAGTCTAAGGCTCTAAAAAGCTCTGTTTCAGAAGCACAGGAGACCCTTTCTTCCCCAGAAAATAGGCCATATTCATTGAGTTTATAGCCTCTGCTCTTAGCTAAATGCCGCAAGGCTGTATTGTGTTCTTTGCTACCTGTAAAATGATGAAGCACAAAGGGATATAAGGAAGGCTCTACTGCACGTAAATCTATTTGAATTCCCGTATCCCACAGGACGCTGGCTTTACTTTCTCCTTGGGCTATAACTTCCCGGATCCGGGACCACTGACAAAAATCGGCTATAATCTGGCCAGGATTATTTCCGCAAGCTACAAAATCCAGATCTTTTACTATCTCTTTGGATCTTCTCAGGCTCCCCGCCAGATCAGCCTTTTCTACTCCTGGGTTGTCCCGTAGAAGCTCTAGTACCTCCAAGGCTAAGCTATAAGCTTCGGCATAATAATAGTGCCCCTGAAAGGTTTTAAGGAAATCTATCCCTTTTAATACTTTTTCCTGAGTCTTTTCCCCAAACCCGGGTAAGGTTACCAAGCGATTTTCTTTACACGCATATTCCAGTTGTCGCAAATTAGTTATCTGCAACTCTTGATATAAAACCCGCACTTTTTTAGGTCCTAAGCCGGGGACCCTCAGTAAATCCAAGACACCCGAGGGAATTTGCGCTTTCAGCTCTTCATAGTAAGAGGACTTTCCTGTCACTACCAGCTCTGTAATTTTCTCTGCCAAGGCTTTGCCTATCCCCCGCAGTTTTACTAATTTATTTTCTGCAACTAGCTCTTGTAAATCGTCTTCCACCTGTTCCACGATTCTGGCCCCGTTATAATAGGCCCGGGATTTAAAGGGCTGATCCTCGATAAGTTCCAGCAAAAGCCCGATATCTTTGAGAATTTGTGCTATTTCCTGTTTATTCATTCCCCATACCTCCCTAAAATCACACTGAGTTTACCTTGTGTAGTAAAAGAAAACCGGGCAAGTCAACTTGTCCGGTTATATTTTGCTACTTATGTTCTTTTTGATTCTTACTTAATTAGGTAGTTTCCCGGGGTACATCAACCATCCAGTTAGCTACCCAAGCTTCATTGCCATTGCTTAATCTAACTTTATACCAATCGCCCTGAATTTCCAGAACGGACATAGCCTGTCCGGGAAGGGCTGTACCGGCCTTATTATAGTTTGTTCCCGGTCCCTGCCGCAGATTGCAATAGCTGTTGCCTACCTTAACATAAGCCCTGTACCCTACAGGGTATGTATCAGCGGGCTTTTCCTCTTCTTCCTCATCCTCATCATCATCTTCTACCTCTTCACTGTTTTGAGGGAAAATCAAGATGCTTTTAGTATTAGTATCATAATTAACAGTAGCCCCTAACTGCTCACTGATGAAGCGGATAGGCACTAAAACCCTGCTATTAACAATTTTGGCCGGAGAAGCTATGCTGTCAAAATGTCCATCCACTTTAGCTAATGTAGAATTAACCCAGATTGCCAATTCTTTATTACCTTGTTTGATAGTTACGTACTTACCTTTGGAATTATAATCTACCTCTGCTCCTAAGGAATCACCTACGAAGCGTAAAGGTACCAGAGTTATACTATTTTCTATGATAGGAGCTGCTTCCAGTATGCGTGTGGTAGAGCCAATAGTAGCAATGTTGCTGTTAACTTGTAACCGAATTATCCCGGTAATAGTATTTTGTTGGCTGGATTCTTCCCCAATGTAATAACTGTTGGAAAGTACTGTACCCGAAGCCCTAAGCATTCCTACCATTAAACGATAATAATTAGGTTCCGGATTCTTTATTCCGGCTTCTTTGTAAATCTTAATCTCTATATCATCACCGCTATACAGCTCTCTTTCCAGGGTAAAGATAACCTCCTTCTTATCGGGGTTACATAATACCCCGGTAACGTCTTCCCCGTTAACTCTAACACTTTCAGGATCTATGGAATCAGGTACATATGTATCGCCGGGGAAAATAAGGGAGAGGCCACTGATATTGCTTCCTAAAGTGAATAAGGCTCCCTCGTCTATTTTTACAGTATAAGCTGCCTTTAATCCTTTGCCGTCTGGACTAGCAATTACGTCTATGCCTCGTTCTTCCACCTTTTTCTTTTTAGGGATGGTAAATTCATGGGAGTTTATTTCCTTCTTGTCTGCCGAAGTATATACATCCAGTTCAAAATCTCCCGAATCATCCTTTAATTCAAGATCGGCACGGCGTGCGAAAAATACTGTTACTGTCCCTCTATCAGGGATATTGAAGCCAAAAGGTAGATTAATTTTTACTGTTCTGGCTTCCACATCAAAATCATAACCATTTAAATATTTTCCGTTCACAGAAACATAGCGACCATCTATGGAACTAGGCATTTTAAAACCCGAGGGGAATTTTATAAAGATACTATCCATACCCCCTACCAGCTTCCCGTTATTGGAAGTTTTAAAGGTGATCTCATATTCCCTTTCTTCGTCACCCCCATCTTCAGGTATGGTAACTTCAACTTCCGGTTTGCTGATAGCATCACGGGTATATTCATAATCAGTAATCTCAAAACGCTCGGATTTTTCTTCTTTCTTATCCTGAGTTGTATAAGCTGTAATCCGGTAATCTCCAGCCTCTTCAGGATTAGTCATGACTCCGCTGGCTATTCTGATATCTACCAGTTCATCAGCTAAGATATTAATATTGGTAGGTATGGTGATAGTTAAAACATTATCGGATTTTTCTACTCCTGCTGCTTCCTGGTTATTTACCGTAACACTGTTGGTATCAATTTTTCTATCTATATCTATTTCTTCCGGAAACTCCAAGGTAATGCTATCCTGAAAACCCATAAGCATTGAAGGGGTTCTAAAGCGAATGAGATAACTAGTCTTACGGTCAATCACATTGTTGTTTAAGATTACTTCCAGTTCATCGACGGAAGTATAGCTGGAAGCTTGAACCTGCTCAGCAGGAGATAAGCAGAAAAAACAAGCTATCACAAGAATTAGACATAAAACTTTTTTTTGCACCCTTTTTCCTCCTTTGCCATCATTTTTTAATCTTCCTCTATTGTATACAAAATTACCAAGAAAAAAAAGAGGTGAAGAAAGAGCGGCACTGCCATCCCTTATTTTTTTATTACTCCCAGGTAACCCTTGTTCCATTACAGGGACTGGAATATTCCATAATTGTCCAGCATAAGTTTTTGCATATTTGCTTCCAGTTGCAGCTTAAGACGGGCTAAATCTTCTTCTGTCATATCTGCCAGATTCTGAGAGTTGGTATGATCTAAAGTCGGCAATTCTACCGGCTCATTAAATTCCTCACTATGTTTAAAATTCAGGATAAGATCCATATTTTGCATTTCTGGGGAGATCCCATCTAAGTTTAGGGTAAAGCTTGTTACTCCGTCTCGCTTCTTATCCTTTTTATTAAAAGTTAAGTCACTCTGTAAATTACCGGATATATTTGTATTATCTTCGCTAGAAAATAAAGTGAAGTCGGCGGTGAAGTGTTCTTGGTCTCCCTCTTTACTATGGGTATAATCTATGACAAATTTATCATCTGTAACTTCATCTGCGAAGATCATTACTATTTGACCACCTGTAGCTTTACTATCTATTTTTTTGCCCGTATACTCAAATCTTAATTCCCCCGGTTCTGCTTCATCCAGGCTTTGCATCAGAAAAAGTCCTTGAGTATTATGCTCTTGGTTGGTCCAACAAGCTGTACGAACCAGGGCTCCACTATCCTTTTCCCCTATAGTAATCTGGCGATCCAAAATATTATCGCGGGAATCTACATAAAGGGTCATGATAAGCTGGGAAGAATTGCCCTCTCCGGAAGAAAGCCGGTCTTTAAAGCTATTTAAAGCTTCTTTTAGCTTATTTTTATCGAGTTTTTCCGCATCCAAGGACTCCATGTTGTAGCCGGAATCATAGCATAGCTGAAGAAGTTGTTGTTGTTTGCTGCAAACTAATTCCAGTAAGGGCTCATCCTGAGCCATTGTCTCAGCAAAGATTCTTGCTAAGTGGGATATCTGCTGGTGATTGAAGGAAACTGTTATTTTACGACAGTTTATTTGACGTTTTTCTGCGGAAAAAGTTCCCTCTTCTAAAGAAATTTGCTCTTCATTTAGGCAATCTGCATATAATTTCCCATATTTAGCAAAGAGCTTTTTTTCTTGAGGGGTAAGGGTAAACACTTTTTTGTAATCCTTATTACTCACAATTTTTCGCGGAATACCTTCCAGACCAAACTTTTCTTGTAATATCTCTCTCTCAGCAAAATTTACATATAAGTATTTATCATAGAGGGCAGGCACTGCCATCCCTATCTTTTCACGAGAAACTAGATAATCTAATCCTATCAAATTGTTATTAGCAATATTCAAATTAATGTTAGCGTAACCTATTCCCTGTTTTTCATCACTAGCTGATGTGATAAGGAGTTTACACTGTTGCAAAAAGATATTCATCAAACCTATCTCATAATTATCCGTCCCCGGAGCTTTTAGGGATAAAGTCATCTCCACATTATTATGAACGGGGTTTTCCTCATACAGCTTAGCATAATTATTATAATATTCTTCATAAGCATTTTTTAATTGCTTATTTATTTGCAACAAGTTAGCGCGTTCTGCCTCTAAATAGATTTGTTTAGGGCTCTTAAGCACATCTAAAACCGTATAGCCATAGACCACCCCACATATCATAGCAAAAGTTACAAATAGGGCAATTATTTTTTTCTTATTATAATTTGGTCCTTCTGAAATTATTTTTGTATCTTCCGCCTGCTCTGGGTTTGTCGTAATTTCTGTCTCCATTTTAGCAAGTAACCTCCAGTCTTTTTACCTTACAATCCCTTAATTCTTTTTAGACACCCCATTTCCTCAAAAATTTTATATATTAATTTAAAATCATCATCTTATTCTAAAACTAGTTTACGAAAAGTATCATATCCCCGGCCCACATCCTCCACAGAGTGGGCATCAGACCCATAAACCAGAGGAATTCCCAATTCTCGGGCTTCTTGAATTATCCAAGGGGAAGGATAAGTTTCCCGGCAGTGTTCTTTAAATAAACCTGCCATATTTACATCCAGTCCCACACCCTTTTCCTTGAGTAATCCTAAGACTTTCCTAATTTCCACCTTAACTTCTTCACTTAAAGAACCTTGAGGATTCAAGGCATGTTGAAATTTGTTGCAAAGATTTAAATGTCCTATTCTTCGCGGCTTGTAGGGACCTAAATCCGCTGCTAAGGCTTCTTGAATGGTACGATAATACTCCAGCTGAACTTCTTCATAAGTCCCGTAGAGGGGTAATAACTTTTCTTGAAAATCCTCCGGGCTAAAATCTACACACTTGTATCCTTCCGTAGTATAAAGAAAATGGACGGAAAGTAGGGAATCCTGCAGGTAAGGACCATATTCTCTCAGGATCTCCTTTACAAAAGACAAGTCATTAGGCAAATAATCTACTTCCAAACCAATATTTAACTTGATCCTATCACGGTATTTCTTCTGTAATCTTTCCATTTCCCGCATGTAAGGGTCCAGATCATCATCTATGATAGTAAATGTCTCTCGAATTTCTTGAGGATAAGAATTTGTTACTCCCGCCGGTAAAGGAATATGTTCTGTAAAAGAATACTCTTCAAACCCTTCTGCAATAGCTTTCACCACAAAAGCCTCTGCTTCCTCTCCCGACCCGTGTAAACAAAAGTGGGTATGGGTATGTCCGTCTCTTTTTATAAGCTTCATTGTATACCTCCCTCTCTCTAGCGTCTTAGCTATACCTCCTGATACCTAAAGCAATCCACCAGATGATCGTTTACCATGCCTACTGCTTGCATAAAAGAATAACAGATGACTGGACCCACAAAGGAAAATCCCCGCTTCTGTAAGTCACGACTCATGGCTTCCGATTCTTTAGTTTTAGTGGGTACATCTTCTAAAGTTTGCCAGCTGTTCTCTTTTCGCTTATATCCTACAAACTGCCAGATATATTTAGCAAATGAACCAAATTCTTTTTGGACAACTAAAAAGGCCCGGGCATTTTTCACAGCCGCTTCAATTTTGCGCCTGTTGCGAATAATTCCGGGATCCTGCAAAAGTTCCTCAATCTTTTCCTTCTCATAGCCGGCTACCTTTTCAACTTGAAAATTGTCAAAGGCCCGGCGATAGTTCTCCCGCTTCTTGAGAATTGTAATCCAGCTTAATCCGGCCTGAGCACCTTCTAAGATCAGCATTTCAAACAACTTCCCATCATCATGAACAGACACTCCCCATTCTCGATCATGATACTCAATATATAAAGGATCATCTCCCGCCCAGGGACATCTATTGAACACAAAACCACTCCCTCATTCTGAATTAATCAAATAGAGAATTTTGAGGAATTTCCACTAAAATTGCCTTGGTCTTATCAAGATTCTATCATAACTGGGCAGATTACGGCTACCTTAACCCTTGATAAACTTATCTTAATAAGGGTAGTAAGAACATTGTTTAACAAGAAAAGCCTGCACTTTTGTTCCCTTAACATAGTGCAGGCCTTGCTTTTTGTGAATTATCTTGTTATTACACTGATTTGCTTAGATCTTATTAACAGTAACTCTATCCAAACTGAGTATATTTAACTTATGGGTACCGTTCCCAAATTTTACAGTGCCTTCAAATTCTTCATATCCATCATTCTCTTCACCTTTTTTAAGCTGTTCCACTTGCCACTCAACATTTCCCAACAACCCATTAGGCCTTTCGGTTCTAGCTTTTACTGTAGCATTAGCATCTTCCGGTATTAAAACTTCCAAATCATCATTAGTCTCTATCAACCAGTCATTTTGCAAATTATCAGCTATGATTTTCGAATTATACCGGCTCTTAATTTCCACCTGACGGTTCCCCGGAACAATTATCGTAAAATCTCTTATCCTGGCACTATAATCAAAATCATTACCGTAATGAGGCAAATTAAAGGATACATAGAGGGTGTTGCCGTTTTCCCTAGTAACTATGCGCTTATCCACCAGCATCTTTTCAGCATTTTCCTTAGTATCAGCAGTAACATAAGCTGAGCCAAAGGCGGAAAGGGTATCCCCCTCCCCTGCCCGTATTGTCAAATCATTCTGGGGATAGTCTATGATGATCTTTTTGATAGATCTGTCTATCTCCAGATCCTCTTGAGGAGTCTGGATTATAAAGTTATTAGCGGAAACCATCTTGCTTGCCCGCGAGATTAAACCTACTTCTTGTAAGGCAAACATACCTATACCTGAAAATATCAGTACAAATATCATAAAGATACTAAAAATATCGTATTTCACTTTAGGCTGCTCTTCCTTAGCCGTGTACGTATACAACAAAACCTCCAGTCCCAAAGCAACAAAAATTATAGGCCACCATTTGAATAAAACGTTCAGTGTATTGGTTTTAAGTATTTGAGCCATGAGCAATGCTATACCTAGCCCAATCAATAAAATTCCTAAGGATAGGGTTCCTACTCTTCTTTTACGCATAATCTCTCTTCCTCCCTAATATTCTCTAACTTGTAATCTAACAGGAGTTTGATTCCGGCAATTATTAAGAAAATACCTGTTAATCCTTTTACAAAGTGTAAAGCTGTTACCTCATTCAAGACTTGGGCCCACAGGATAATAAGACCTAAGCCTATCAGCATTATGCTTAAAGAGACGGATGTTCTTCCTCTGCGCATGGTTCCGTTTCCTCCTCTTGTTCAACTTCCCCCTCTTGTTCTTCTTCAACTTTGCTGCCCATTACTAATTTAAGCCCCACAAAAATTAGGATAAAGGCTACTAAACCTGTTTGAATGTAATTGCGTATCTGCCAGGTTAAAAAATCGGCAACTATCCTTTCAAAGACTACCAGAAATCCTAAAATGATTAAGCCATAACCTGTCAGCTTGGGATTTTTCTGCAGCCAGGAAAAGATGAAGATTTCCTCAGCTTTGGTAACTACTTGTTGATCTTCCTCTACACGATGGTAAGCATCAAAAAGACTGTAAAACCAGATAACCGGTAGGATGAACAAGAATAAGCTCATATTCAACCAACCCATGAAAAATGCTGCAAAAAAGAAGGCCGTCATCAATTGCAGACCCTGGCGCTGTAATCCCAAATACATATGGCCTGCCCCAGGCACAATAGATAAAGCAATAGTAATTAGTTTGCGATTGTTTCCTAAAAATCCAAAGGATCTTTCATTTAATATATCAGCTCCGTAACTATTGTTTCCATCACTCCCACCCATCTTGGCAGCCCGTTGTTTATCTATGGTAGATAAAACATCTACAAAAGCAATAAGCCAGATAACAGGTAAGGCAAATACTAAAACAACTGCCAACTCTTCTACATTAAATAAGATACAGATACTTGAAACTCCAAAGATAGCACCGAAGAAGAGGGCAAAAAAGATAAACGCTCTATCTCTGATGCCAATATATAAATGGCTTAAACCTGGTATAAACGACAATATAAACGCGATAAATTTACTTTTATGTTTCACCTTTACAACCTCCCTTGATCTTGTCTTTCAAATTCCCTGAGCCAGCGAGATGTCTTGTCTGTAATCTTTTGGGACCAATTTAATTCAGTTTTACTTTGGGGTATGTTCTCTACTTTTGCTTGTAAAGCCTCTAATTTAGGTCCTGTTTCAACTAATGCCTGGAAAAATCCCGTTCCCATAAAGAATAGAGTTATAGAAGCTGCGGCCGCATAATAGACCAGCATACTGGTTCTTTTTCCCTTCTTACTTTTCTTCTGTTTCTTTACTTTATTATTTTTTATAGTACTAACGGGCTTTGGCTCCGGCTGATGGATGCTTTGAATTTCCAGATTTTTTACTTCCTGCATAACTTGCTCTGTAAAGTCGGGGCTAATTAGCTGCTCTGCCTGTTCTATCTCTGCTTCACTTACCAAGGAGAGGTACAATTCCAAACATCCTGTACATTCCATCAGATGCTCTTCCATTTCTTCGCATTGGTCTTGAGGAAGCAGTCCATCCTTATACAAAAGCCATTCTGCTTTTTCATAATGCTTCATTTAATCGTCCTCCCCCCATTTCTCTCGGAATAAGTTTCTGGCTCGATAAAGCCGGGATTCGATGGTTTTAACAGTAGTACTTTCTTCCGTAGCAATATCTTGATAACTCTTACCTTCCAGATAAAATTTCATCATCACACTTTTATATAGCGCGGGAAGTCTTTCACACGTCTCCTTGACCCTTGTTCTTTTCTCTTTTTTTAAAAATATGTCTTCGGGATTGCTAAAACCGGTACCGCTAAAAGCAGGAGTTAAGCCGGGAGTTATTAGATTCGAACCTTCTACCCGATAAATTTCGCTGTCGTCTCCGTACAGCTTTTCCCTTTCTCGCTTCTTGTTCTTTCTTTTCCAATCAATAGCCCTTGTTACGGTTATCTTGCCAATCCACGATTTTAAATTTTTAAAACGAAACTGGGGAAGGGAACGATATATCTGTAAAAATACGTCCTGAGCTATATTCTCAGCCTCATCCTGTTCTTTAACAAAGTTTAATATTATAGCAAAAATATAGGCTTTATATGTCTCTACTATTTCCCGAAATGCATCTTCATCTCCGGACAAAGACTGCAGCACTAGCTGATCTTCATTAGACATGACTCCCCTCCTTTCCCCGCCTAAATATAAAGACGGGAGGCTTCACAAAAACCCTGCAAAAAATTTATAAATTTATAAAAAACTTTTCAGCGAATATAATGAAATTACGTTAAAAAATCATGTTTAGATTCCTTTTTTTCAAATAAGTCTTTGCCTCTTATACTATCGGGTTCCTGGATTTCCGCAATTCTCTTTTCTTTTTTGTTTTCCTAAACAAATCGTACTATGATGTACTTAAGTATTGAATAGGAATATTTAATACTATTATAAGATATAGGAGGTTCACCCAAATGGCAAAGTCAAAAGATGTCAAAAAAGAAGACAAGAAAAAGCCTAAAGAAAAGAAAAAAGACTAACCTCCACATCTAATTTATAGGATTCACAACTCACACAAAAAAAGGGTCATTTTCAGTTTACCTGAACATGACCCTTTTTCCTGTTTCGTTATAAAGGAATTATCAAAGCAACTGATTCTTGACAATTTATTAATTGAAGAAAAAGAAGATACTAATAGTATAAATATATGGTCAGGTTCCATGATAGCGATACTTTCTATAATAGTATCCTGTATCACAACAAATATATTTTACTTATTAAATGTAACAAATGATTTCATTTTATTGAA